>NZ_JAGQBM010000046.1:0-25971 GCF_024345635.1 Cyanobium sp. Lug-B | reverse complement strand
GGCGCCGCGGCTGACGGGGCGCCCGCCGGCACCGGAGCCGAGACGCCGGGGGGTCCGGTCGGCGCCGGGGTCGGAGCGGCGGTCAGGCCGACGGTCGGGGCGGCGGTCACCGCGGCGGTCAGGGGAGGGACTCATGGGCTGGCGGATGGGGAACGGGGTTCGGTCTTCTCGAGATGGTCCAGCAGCTCAGCCAGCCGTCTGGGGTCCTGCAGAAAAAGCCATCCCAGCATCGTCTCAAATCCCGTGGCCTGCCCATAGGCGTGGGGCGCACCGCGACGGGGGCCCCGCCCGGCCTGGTTGCGTCCGCGAAGGACCACGCGGCGCTCCGCCTCGCTGAGCAGGGGATCCAGTCGCCGCAGGGCCTCCGCCTGGGCCTCAGCCTGCACCTCCGCCACCACGGCCCGGTGCAGGTCGGCGGCCCTGGCCGGTTGGCGGCAGCGGCGCAGGCGCTGGTGCAGTTCCCACACCGCATCCCCCAGCCAGGCCAGCTGGGCCGTGGCGAGGGCAGTCGCTGGTGGCTGGGGGGGCACGGAGGCCACCCAGTGGCCTGACCCCTCAGGCGGGGGCGAGGCTGCCAAGGGCGGACTCCAGGTCGGGTTGCAGGTGCAGGAAGGCCTCCAGGCGCACCAGTTTGACCGTCTGGACGACCCTGGCGTTGCCGACCACAAGGAACTGGCGGGCGCTGTCGTTGAACAGCTTGGCCAGTTGCACCAGGGCACCGAGTCCGGAGGAATCGATGAAATCGATCCGGCTGAGGTCGATGACCACGGGCAGGGTCTCTCCCTTGTGCCGGTCGGTGATGAATTCGGTGAACTGCTTGTCGGAATAGGCGTCCAGCTGCCCCGTGAAACTGAACAGCAGGCACTCATCCCGCCGTTCGCTGCCCCCTCTCAGGGAGACGGTCAGTCGCTGCAGGTCGGTGATGGCCCCGTCCTCAAGGTGTGGAACGCGAGGAACTGTAGAGACCCCCATCCCGATTCAGGGAACCGCAACGAAACGTGCCGATTCAGCGACGTTCCGCCATCAGCGCCACGAACCGGGCGAAGTGGTGGTCGGCGTCGTGGGGACCGGGGCTGGCCTCCGGGTGGTACTGGATGCCGAAGACGGGCTGGTGACGCAGGGCCAGGGCGGCCACGGTGCGGTCGTTGAGATTCAGGTGGGTGATCTCCACCCGCTCGGCGGGCAGGGAGGCCGCATCGAGGGCAAAGCCGTGGTTCTGGCTGGTGATCTCCACCGACCCGGGGGAGCCGCAGGGGTGGTTGAGGCCGCGGTGGCCGTAGCCGAGCTTGAAGCTGCGGCCCCCCAGGGCCAGGCCGAGGATCTGGTGGCCCAGGCAGATGCCGAAGACCGGCAGCTGCGGCTGCTGCAGCAGATCCCCGGCCAGGGCGATCCCCTCGGCCACGGCGGCCGGATCACCGGGGCCGTTGGAGAGGAACACCCCTTCCGGCTCCAGGGCCAGCACCTGCTCCAGGGTGGCGTCCGCCGGCAGGACGGTGACGGCACAGCCATGGGCCACCAGGCGCTCGAGGATGGCGCGCTTGATGCCGAAATCGATCGCCACCACGCGGTAGGGACGGTCGGGACGGGTCTGGAGCCGGGTGTCGAAGGCGGCCGAGCAGCTCCGGTTCCAGCTGTAGGGCTCCCGCGTGCTCACCTGGGCCGCCAGGTTGAGGCCGTCCATGGACGGGGCGGCCCGCACCTGGGCCAGCAACGTGGCCGGGTCGGTGCCGTCGCTGGCGATGGCGCCATTCAGGGCGCCACCCTCGCGCAGGTGGCGCACCAGGGCCCGGGTGTCGACACCCCGGATGCCCACCACCCCCTGGCGCACCAGCCACTGGTCGAGCGTCTGCTCGCAGCGCCAGCTGCTGGGCCGGGGGGCGAGCTGGCGCAGGATGCAGCCGCGGGCGTGGGCGTGGTCGGCTTCGAGGTCCTCGCCGTTGACGCCGGTGTTGCCGAGTTCGGGGTAGGTGAAGGTGACCAGCTGGCCGGCGTAGCTGGGGTCGGTGAGCACCTCCTGATAGCCGGTCATGCCGGTGTTGAAGACCACCTCGCCGCAGACATGGCCGCGGGCGCCACAGGCCAGCCCCCGCAACACGGTGCCGTCGGCCAGGACGAGCACGGCCGGCGTGGCGTCGTCGGGACTGGGGACCTCGGGGGC
Source organism: Cyanobium sp. Lug-B (assembly GCF_024345635.1). Classification (NCBI taxonomy): domain Bacteria; kingdom Bacillati; phylum Cyanobacteriota; class Cyanophyceae; order Synechococcales; family Prochlorococcaceae; genus Cyanobium; species Cyanobium sp. Lug-B. Next base: position 23,813 of record NZ_JAGQBM010000046.1, on the reverse strand, counting down.
CGCCTGTGGGGTGTCCAGGGGGGCGTCGGCAGGAATCCCGATCATCCTTCAGACCCCGCCAGGGCGTCGCGCAGGGCCTCCAGCCTGGCCCAGGCGCTGCCGTCACCCAGGGCCTGGCGGGCCCGCTCCAGTCCCGCCGCGATGGAGGGCTCCAGCCCCGCGGCCCACAGGACCAGGGCGGCGTTCAGCGCCACCACATCGGCCTGGGCCCGGGTGCCGCCGCCCTGCAGCACCGCCTCCAAAATGGCGCGGTTGGCCGCCACATCGCCGCCCCGGAGGGCCTCCAGATCCGCCGGGGCCAGCCCCAGCGCCGCCGGGTCGAGCCAGTCGCGACGCACCGCGCCGTCCTCCAGCAGGCGCAGCTCGCTGGGGCCGGAGAGGGTGGCCTCATCGAGGCCACCGTGGCCGTGGACGACGACGGCCCGACGCTGGCCGAGGCGGCGCAGGGCGTCGGCCATGGGATCGAGCAGGTCGGGCCGGGCCACACCCAGCACCTGGGCCTCCGGCGTCAGGGGATTGACGAGCGGCCCCAGCAGGTTGAAGACGGTGCGCACACCGAGGGTGCGGCGCAGGGGGGCCAGGCCCACCAGGGCCGGATGCCAGCCCGGGGCGAACAGGAAGGTGACGCCGGTGCGCGGCAGGGCCTCCACCACCGTCGCCAGGGGCGCCCCCAGGTCGAGGCCGAGGGCCTCGAGCACGTCGGCCGATCCGACCCGGCCGCTGGCGCTGCGGTTGCCGTGCTTGGCCACATGGGCGCCGCAGGCGGCGGCCGTGAAGGCCACGGCGGTGGAGATGTTGAAGCTGTCGGCGCCGGCCCCGCCCGTGCCGCAGGTGTCGATCAGCTCCAGCGGCGGCCGTTCACCCGGCAGGGGGCAGGCCTGGCGCAGCACGGCGGCCATCGCCGCCAGTTCCTCGCCGCTGGTGCCCTTGGCCCGCAGGGCGGCCAGCAGGCCGCCGGTGAGCACCGGGTCGATGCTGCCCTCCAGCCAGCCCCGCATCAGGGCCTCGGCCTGGTCGGCCTGGAGATCCCGGCCATCCAGGAGCTGTTCCAGCAGCCGGGGCCAGGTGGGGGAGGCGGACATCACCGAACGCTGAAGCATCAGCGGCAACTTACGGGAGTCCGGCCAAAGAGAGGAACGGGGGACAGGAGCGCAAGAAAAAAGCCCGGGTGCAGAGCACGCCGGGCCGGGTGATGGGGACGCTCCCACTATCGCCCGAAGTGGGCCGTTCTGACCAACGGGCCCACGCGGCCGGCCGCCGGCCCTCAGCCGACGTCGTCGGAGGCGGTGTCGAAGCCCGAGCCCACGGCTTCGGCCACCGGTGCGGCACCGGGCCGGAACCCGGCCGCCCAGATGGCGCGGGTGCGGGCATGGAGCGCCGCGACGTCCAGTCCCCAGAGGCGCAGGATCCGCTCGAGGTCGTCACGGATGTCGGCGGCGCCGGGGAAGCCCGCATAGCGCATCTGCAACCGGGCGGCATCCACCAGGTGGGCGTCCTCGGGGCGCTCCACCGCCAGCAGCCGGTCGACCGTCTCCCGGTCAATGGCATGGAGGGGGTGGTTCTGGTCGTCCATGGCCCGGGCGGCCCGGGGGCCAGGGGAGGGATGCCTAGGTTAGGGATCCCCTTGCCCCGCCTTCCTGCATGGCTGCCCTGCGGCTGGATCTGATCGGGCGGTACCTCCGGCCCCACAGACGCACGGTGCTGGTGGGGGCCGCCGCCCTGGTGGTGGTGAACCTGCTGGGCGTGGCGATCCCGCTGGTGGTGCGGCAGTCGATCAACGAGCTCAAGCCCGGCTTCGTGCTGGCGGACGTGCTGGGGGTGGCGGGGCTGATCATCGTGATGGCCACCGTGATGGGGGCCACCCGTCTCTACTCCCGGATGCTGGTCTTCGGGGTGGGCCGCCAGGTGGAGGCGAGCCTGAAGGAGCGCATCTTCGACCACGTGCTCACCCAGGACCCCGGCTGGGTGCAGACCACCGGCAGCGGTGAGGTGATCAGCCGGGCCACCAGCGATGTGGAGAACATCCGCCGGCTGCTGGGCTTTGCCCTGCTGAGCCTCACCAACACGGTGCTGGCCTATGCCCTCACCCTGCCGGCCATGCTGGCGATCGATCCGCTGCTGAGCCTGGCGGCCGTCTCCCTCTACCCCGGCATGCTGATGGTGGTGCGCCTGTTCGGCGGCCGCATGATGAAGCAGCAGCGGCGCCAGCAGGAGGTGCTGGCCAACCTCAGCGACCTGGTCCAGGAGGACCTCAGCGGCATCGGCGCCATCAAGATCTACGGCCAGGAGGCCACCGAGGAGAAGGCCTTCGCCGACCTCAACAAGGTGTACCTGGACGCCCAGCTTTCCCTGGCGCGCACCCGCAGCACCCTGTTTCCGATGCTGGAGGGGATCGCCTCCCTGAGCCTGCTGCTGCTGCTGGCCCTGGGCAGCGGCCAGCTGGAGAACGGGCGGCTGAGCATCGGCGATCTGGTGGCCCTGATCCTGTTCGTGGAGCGCCTGGTGTTCCCGACGGCCCTGCTGGGCTTCACCCTCAACACCTTCCAGACCGGCCAGGTGAGCCTGGAGCGGGTGGAATCCCTGCTCAGCCATCCCCCCGCCATCGTCTCCCCCGCCGATCCGGTGCCCCCGGCCCGACCGGCACTCGGGGCGGTCATGGCCCGGGGGCTCACGGTCCGGTATCCGGGGGCGACGCAGCCATCCCTGGAGAACCTCAGCTTCACGATCCGCCCCGGCGAACTGGTGGCGGTGGTGGGTCCGGTGGGCTGCGGCAAGACCACCCTGGCCCGGGCCCTCGGGCGGATGGTGGAGGTGCCGCCCGACCAGCTGTTCCTCGACGGTGTCGACGTGACGCGGCTGCGGCTCAGCGACCTGCGGCGCCAGGTCGCCCTGGTGCCCCAGGAGGGTTACCTGTTCACCGCCAGCCTGGCCGACAACCTGCGCTACGGCGACCCGGAGGCCGGCATGGACCGGGTCGAGGAGGCCGCCCGCCAGGCCCGCCTGGAGGGGGACATCAAGGGCTTCCCCGACGGCTACCGCACCCTGGTGGGGGAGCGGGGCATCACCCTCAGCGGCGGCCAGCGCCAGCGCACCGCCCTGGGACGGGCCCTGCTGGTGGACGCGCCCCTGCTGGTGCTCGATGACGCCCTGGCCAGCGTCGACAACACCACCGCCGCGGGCATCCTGCGTTCGGTGCGCGAAGAGCAGCAGCGCACGGTGGTGATGATCAGTCACCAGCTCTCGGCCGCGGCGGCCTGTGACCGGATCCTGGTGCTTGAAGGGGGACACCTGGTCCAGGAGGGCCACCACAACGAGCTGCTGCTCCAGGAGGGCACCTACCGCCGGCTCTGGGACCGGGAAGAGGCCGACCGCCAGCTTCAGGCCGCCTGAGGCGGCGGTGCCCGCCGGCCGCGAGGGGCGGTTTCAAACAGTTGTTGAGCAGCCCGCATCAAGACCGCCGGCTGGGCTTATCTGGAGAGGTCGTGGTTTCCCCAACGCCTGCCACGCCGTCCCCATGGCCCCCACCCCGTCGTTCCTCAGCCAGCAGCCGTATAACATCCGCTGCACCCTGACTTTCGGCGACATCTACGGCCAGGTGCTGATCTGGATGGCGGTGATCTTCGTGAGCCTGGCGGCGGGTCTGGCCCTGATGGGGGCGAGCCGCCCCCTGTTCGCCCTGGTGGGGGTGGGCCTGATCCTGGTGCTGTCGCTGCCCTTCCTGCTGTTCGCCTTCATCACCACCCTGCTGAACCACATCGCCCTGGTCCCGCAGCAGGACCAGCAGGGCCCTGCCTAGGTTGGTTTCCCCGCCAGGAAACACCGTGTTCGGCCTCTTCAGCAGCCCTGCGAGCGACCGCAGCCCTGCCCGGGACAGCAGCCTGCATGCGGTCCTCGGCACCCCCCTGACTGCCCCGCCGACGGCGGGCCAGGCCGAGGCCCAGTTCGGCTGCGGCTGCTTCTGGGGGGCGGAGAAGGGCTTCTGGCGGCTCCCCGGGGTGATCACAACCGCCGTGGGCTACGCCGGCGGCCAGCTCGCGTCCCCCACCTACGAGCAGGTCTGCAGCGGCCGCAGCGGCCACGCAGAGGTGGTGCGGGTGGTCTGGGACACCAGCCGGGTTTCCTTCGCCGACCTGCTCAAGCTGTTCTGGGAGTGCCACGACCCCACCCAGGGCAACCGCCAGGGCAACGACCGGGGCAGCCAGTACCGCTCAGCCATCTACGTCGACGACCCGGAGCTGCTCGCCCTGGCCGAAGCGAGCCGCCAGGCTTACCAGAGCGCCCTTGACGCCACCGGCGGCGGCAGGATCACCACGGAGATCGCCAGCGGCCAGCGGTTCCACTTCGCCGAGCCGTACCACCAGCAGTACCTGGCCAAGCCCGGCAGCCGTCCCTACTGCTCCGCCCAGCCCACCGGGGTTCCCCTGGGCGACTTTCCCGGCGCCACCTACCTCCTTCCCGCCCGCGTGTGGGAAAGCTATGACTGGGCCATCCCCCATTGCGTCCTTCGCGGCGACAATGCGCCGATCGCCCTCGTCTGACCGCCTCCGCCATGGCCGCCCCCCCGCTGCTCGCGCTCGGACTTCTGCCGCTGCTGGCGATGCAGTCCCCATGGTGGGAGAACTACGACATCCGGGAGCGCTTCCTCTGCGGTGACCGCCTTTCGGTGGTGCTGGAGCGCAACGCCTCCCAGGCCTCCCTGATCGCCGGCCGCACCCGCGCCACCCTGTTCCGGGAGGCCTCCGATGCGCCGGGGCTGCGCTACCAGAACGAATCCCTGCGGGTGATCCTGCGGGGCGATGAACTCACCCTCGAGCAGCTGCCCATCAAACGGGTCTGCGTGCGCAGCGAACAGGTATGAAGCCCCTCTCCGATCGGGTCGTGATCGTGGCCCTGATCGCCGCGGTGGGGATCTGTTTCGCCCTGGCCTTCTGGACCGTGCGCCTGAACCCCTCCGGCGAGCCTCCGCTGCAGTGGCGCCAGGGGGGCCCCAGCGCCATGGCGCCGGGTGCCCCGGCGGCGGCCTTCCTGCCGTGAGAGACCCCGCCGAGGAGCAGGACCCGCCGAAGCGCCAGCTGCATCCGCTGCCCAGGGGGCTGGTGGAGCTCTACGGCCTGCTGGCGGTGCTGTTCGTCCTGGTGCCCGAATGGATGGCCGGTGGGGCCCTGAAGGGCTTCCCGGAGAGCCGCGGGGGCTCGGAGCTGCCCCTGCCGTCGATGGCCTGGCAGCGGCTGCCGGAACTGCAGCTGGCCACCATGGGACTGGCGGAACTGCGGCTGCTGGCCCGTCGCGAGCACATCCGGGGCTACGCGGGCATGGCCCGTCAGCGGCTCACCAACCGCCTGATGCGACGGCTCTCGAGGCGGCGCAGGACCCCCAGGACGCTGTGATAGCTTCATGCCGCCGGGGCGTAGCGCAGCTTGGTAGCGCACCACTTTGGGGTAGTGGGGGTCGTGGGTTCAAATCCCGCCGCTCCGATTCAGCCGGCCCGCCGAACGCTCACCCCCCGCGGGTGTCGGTGGTCTTCCTTCCCGTCAGCTGATCCCGTCAGCTGATTTTTTTTGCCCAGCTCCCGTGTCCCGGGGTCTCGCCGGGCCTCAGCGCAGGCGAGTGAGCACGTTGAAGCGGACCAGCCAGAGGTTGACCCGTCGCCGCAGCCGGGGGGGCACCTCCTGGACCAGCTGGAACAGCTCCTGGGACGCCAGTCGGCGCAGGGCCCGCACGTCGACCCGCCAGAGCGCTTCCGCTTCCCGGATCAGCCGCGCCCAGGTCCGGGCCGTCTGCCAGCGGCGCACGGACTGCTGGGCGGGGTCAGCGCCATCAGCGGAGCCGGTCGGCGACCGGGTGACCATGGCTCCGACCCCGGAAGAACATCCCAAGGGTGGGGAGGCTGGCCAGCAGTGCCCGGGATCCCCGGTTCTGCTTCAAGGATCGAAACAAAAACGAAAGATCCCCGACCGAACCGCCGCCGACCTCAGGCGCTGTGGGCCAGCCGATCGGCGGGGACCGGATCCGCCACCAGCTCAACGGGGAAGGGCAGGGCTTCCACTTCCCGCCGGCTCAGCCGGCGGCTCCAGGCGCGCGGCACGGCCTCGTTCCAGCGGAAACCGGCTTCCTTGGCACGGTGACGCTCGGCGTAGGGCAGTTCGGCGCGGTAGAGGCTGCGGGGCTCCAGGGCGGCCAGCAGCAGCGCCTCCAGATCGCCGCAGCGCTCGAACACCTGGGCCAGGTAGATGCAGTCGGTGAGGGCGCGGTGGGCGGCCCACACGGGAACCCCATAGGCGAGGGCCAGATCGCGGACCGAGGGGGTGCTGCGCAGCTGGCGCTCGGCCGGCCAGCGGATGTCCTCCATCGAACAGATCCAGGGGCGCTCCAGGGGCGGCAGGGGCCCCAGGCCGAACCACTGGCGATCGAAGGCGGCGTTGTGGGCCACCACGGCGTCACAGGCGGCGGCCATGGCCGCGAAACAGGCCAGGGCCTCCTGCCGGGGCTGCTCCAGCCGCGTCACGGCGGCGGGGATGCCGTTGATGGCCTCGGCGGCATTGGCCGGGCAGGGCAGCAGGAACGACACCTGGGTGAGCACGGCCCGGTGGGGCACGTGGAACAGGATCGCCCCCACCTCGATGCACTGCCCCTGGAGGGTGGAGAGGCCCGTGGTCTCCGTGTCGAGGATCAGCAGGGTCTCGGGCCCCCGGGGAAGGGCCCGCTGGGGACGCCCCGCGCAGCCCGGCAGGGTGATGGCAACGGGGCGCGGCGGTTCCACGGGGGCCTGCCGTGGCCATGGGGCCGGCGGCGGCGCGGAGGCCGGGGGTGGCGCGGTGGCGGGCGACGGGGATGCGGCCGGGACGGGGGGCTCCGGGGCGGCCAGGCCCAGCAGGTCGTTCTGCTGCCAGAGACCGGGTTGCTCCTGCATCGGCGCCATCCGCACGCTGCTCCATGGTCGCAAGCCGGGCAAGGCCTTCCGGCCCCACCCGGCGGGCCCAGCGTCAGGCGCCACCCGGCTGGCCCCGGGCCCGACCCCGCCGGTGCCGGCTTCCTAGGCTTGCTCGATCCTGCCCCGTCCCCCGCTCCGTGGCCCCAGCCCTCGCCCCCGGCGACACCGCCCCCCTGATCGCCCTCCCCGACCAGGACGGCACCGAGCGCCGCAGCGACCACCTGGAGGGCAAGGCCCTGGTGCTGTTCTTCTATCCCAAGGACGAGACCCCCGGCTGCACCATGGAGGCCTGCGCCTTCCGTGACAGCTACGCCGACCTGCAGGCGCTCGGGGCCGAGGTGTGGGGCGTCAGCGGCGACGATGCCGCCAGCCACCGCCGCTTCGCCAACCGCCACCGGCTGCCTTTCCCCCTGCTGGTGGACGCGGGCAACCGGCTGCGCAAGGCCTTCGGCGTGCCCAGCGTGCTGGGGCTGCTGCCCGGCCGGGTCACCTACGTCATCGACGGAACGGGGGTGATCCGCCACGTGTTCAACAACCTGCTGGACGGCCCGGCTCACCGGCGCGAGGCCCTCGACGCCCTGCGCGGCCTCCAGGCCTCCTGAACCGGCCCACGATCCAGCACGGGGGAACCGGACGATGACGGCGTGGCGACAGCAGGGGGAGCTCTGGCGGCTGGAGCCGCCGGGCCGGCCCCGCGGGCTGATCGAGTTCATCGGTGGCAGCTACCTGGCCGCCACCCCCCAGCTCAGCTACCGGCGCTGTCTCGAGGCCCTGGCGGCGCGGGGCTGGCGCATCCACGCCTGGAGCTACGTGCCGGGCTTCGACCACCAGGCCCAGGCCAACGCCGCCTGGCGCCTGTTCCGCCAGCAGCGGGAGGGGGCGATGGAGCCGCAGGACCCCCCGGCCTCCGGTGGGGCCGCCTTCCCCCTGATCCGGCTGGGCCACAGCCTCGGCTGCAAACTGCATCTGCTCGCCCCCGACGGCGGCCGCCGCTGCGATGGCCTGGTGGCCCTCAGCTTCAACAACTTCTCGGCCGAGCGGTCGATCCCCTTCCTGGCGGAGCTGGGCCAGCAGTTCCGCTTCCGCAGTGAGTTCAGCCCCTCCCCGGAGGACACCCTGAGGCAGATCGGCAGCAGCTACCGCCAGCCCCGCAACCTGGTGGTGCGCTTCAGCCGCGACACGATCGACCAGAGCGGGCGGCTGATCGGCGTGCTGCAGGCCAGGGCAGGCGATGCTTCCACCCTGCTGGAACTGCCGGGGGATCACCTCACCCCGGCCAGCGGCGGGCTGCGCAAGCAGTTTCTGGGGGAGTGGGCCGATGATCCGGCCCGCCAGCGCTCCATGGAGCGGCTGGCCGAGCAGATCGGCGCCTGGTCTCAGACCCGCAGCTGATCGAGCACCGAGCGGTCCTCCAGGGTGGAGGTGTCGCCGCTGACGTCCTGCCCCGCCGCCAGGGACCGCAGAATGCGACGCATGATCTTGCCGCTGCGGGTCTTGGGCAGGGCATCGGTGAAGCGGATCACGTCCGGCCGGGCGATCGGCCCGATCTCCAGCCCCACGTGGCGGCGCAGCTCGGCCTCCAGGGCCGCATCGCCGTCCACCCCCACATCCAGGGTCACGAAGGCGACAATCCCTTCCCCCTTGAGCTCGTCGGGCCGGCCCACCACCGCCGCCTCCGCCACGGACGGGTGGCTCACCAGGGCCGATTCGATCTCCATGGTGCCCAGCCGGTGCCCCGAGACGTTGATCACGTCATCCACCCGGCCCATCACCCAGAAGTAACCGTCCGCATCGCGGCGGGCGCCGTCGCCGGCGAAGTACAGCCAGCTGCCGTCGGCGGGGCGGATGTGTTCCCAGTAGCTGCGGCGGAAGCGCTCCGGGTCGCCGTGGACGGTGCGCATCATCCCGGGCCAGGGACGCCGCACCGCCAGGTAGCCCCCCTGCCCCGTCGGCACGCTGTTGCCCTCCAGGTCGACCACGTCGGCGGCGATGCCGGGCAGGGGCAGGGTGGCCGATCCGGGCTTGGTGGGGGTGGCCCCGGGCAGGGGGCTGATCATCACCCCGCCGGTCTCGGTCTGCCACCAGGTGTCCACCACGGGGCAGCGGTCGCCGCCGATCACATCCCGGTACCACATCCAGGCCTCGGGGTTGATCGGCTCACCGACGGTGCCGAGGATCCGCAGGCTGGCCATGTCGTACTGGTCGGGCACCGCGCGGCCGCTCTTCATGAAGGCCCGGATCGCCGTGGGGGCGGTGTAGAAGATCGTCACCTTGTGCTTCTGGATCACCTCCCAGAAGGCGCCGGGTTTGGAGGGACGCGGCGCCCCCTCGTACATCAGCGTGGTGGCGCCGTTGGAGAGGGGCCCGTAGACGATGTAGCTGTGGCCGGTGATCCAGCCCACATCGGCGGTGCACCAGTGGATGTCGTCCTCACGGATGTCGAAGATCCACTGGAAGGTGAGGTGGGCCCAGAGGTTGTAGCCGGCGGTGGTGTGCACCACCCCCTTGGGCTTGCCGGTGGAGCCGGAGGTGTAGAGCACGAACAGCCGGTCCTCGCTGGCCATGGGCTCGGCCGGGCAGTCGGCGCTCTGGCCATCCACCAGCTCATGCCACCAGACGTCGCGGCCGGCCGCGAAGCCGGTGGCCTCGCCGGTGCGCCGCACCACCAGCACGTGTTCGACGCTGGGGCACCCCTCCGCCAGGGCCTGGTCCACGGCGGGCTTGAGCGCCACGGCCTTGTCCTTGCGGAAGCCGCCGTCAGCGGTGATCACCAGCTTCACCTGCCCGTCGATCAGGCGGTCGCGCAGGGCCTCGGCCGAGAAACCACCGAACACCACCGAGTGGGGGGCACCGATGCGGGCGCAGGCCAGCATGGCGATGGCCGCCTCCGGCACCATCGGCATGTAGAGGGCCACCAGATCGCCCTTGCCGACGCCGAGGGCCTTGAGGGCGTTGGCGGCGCGGCAGACCTCGGCGTGCAGCTCGCGGTAGGTGAAGGTGCGCCCATCACCCGGCTCCCCCTCCCAGATCAGGGCCGTCTTGTCGGCCCGGGGGCCGTCCAGATGGCGATCCAGGCAGTTGTAGGAAAGATTCGTTGTGCCCCCCTCGAACCAGCGGGCGAACGGGGGGTTGCTCCAGTCGAGCACCGTGTCGAAGGGCTCGAACCAGTGCAGCTCCCGGCGGGCCGCCTCGCCCCAGAAGCCGTCCGGATCGGCCTCGGCTTGCGCCGCCAGGGCCTGGTAGGCCGCCATCGAACCGATGCGGGCCTCGGCGGCCAGCGCCGGCGGCGGGGCGAACTGCCGCTCTTCCTGGAGCACCGACTCGATGGTGGGCGAGGAGTCCTGGGTCATGGCGTGGCCTGCCGGGCAGGCTGGGGCATGGTGCATTCAACCGCAGCCGGGCCACGCTGGAAGCAACCGCCTCCCTCCCATGCCCGCCTGGCTGACGATCCTGCTGGTGATGGGCCTGGTGATCGCCGTCCTCACCCCGAGCCGCCAGCAGTTCGCCTGGTTCCTGCGGCTCAGGCGCCCCCGCTGGCTCACCTTCGAGCGCTGGATCCCGCTGATCTGGTCCCTGATCTACCTCTGCTTCTACGCCTCGGCCCTGCTCCGCTGGCGGGCCGGAGGGGCGGCGGCGCCCCTGGCCATGGCCGCCTACCTGGGGCTGCTCGTCCTGGTGCAGGGCTACACGCTGCTGATCTGCCGCACGCGCCGAGTGGCCTGGGGAACGGCGGCGGGCCTGGCCGGCTGGATCTGGGGGCTGGCCCTGGCCCTGGCGACGCTGGCCGTTTCGCCAACGGCCGCGCTGCTGCTGGTTCCGTTCCTGCTCTGGAGCCCGATCGGCACGTTCGTCACCTGGCGGATGCAGCGGCTGAACCGCTGAGCGCCGGGCCGTCCGGACCCTCCGGCCGGCCGATCAGGGCTGCTCATCCCTGCTTGGCAAGATCGCGCGGCGGCGTTAGCCAGGGGACGACCCCACGGGACTGGAGCGGAAGGCCATGGAGGAGCAGCCGATCACGCCCCATGCCGGCCCGACGCTGGACGCCGACGGCAACCTCACCTATGTGGGGGACGATGGCCGCCGCTACGTGGTGGGGCTGCCGCCGGACATCGATGAGGACAACGTCGAGAAGGTGATGACCCTGCTGCGGGGCGGCACCGCCCTGTTCCAGCAGATCGAGGGGCTCTGCCACCGCTGGATCAGCGAGGTGAGCGGCAGTGAGCTCGATGAGCGGGCCGCCCTGGTGCTGCTGCTCACCACCCTGGAGACCGCCCTGGAGGATCGCTACCCCGAGAACGATCCGTCCTGATGCAGGCTGGGGGGATGCCCCAGCGACCCGCCGCCTGCCTGTTCGATCTCGACGGACTGCTGCTGGACACCGAGCCCGCCCATGCCCGGGCCTGGCAGGCGGCGGCCAGCCGCTTCGGCCGGCCCCTCGATGAGCCCGAGCTCCTCAGCCTGCGGGGCCGCCGGCGGCTCGACTGCGCCAGCCAGGTGCGCCAGTGGATCCTCGCCGCGGGCGGCCCCCGCCTGAGCGAGGAGGAGCTGCTGGCGGTGCGCCAGCCCATCGCCGAGGCCCTGCTGGCCTCCGCCCCGGCCATGCCCGGTGCCGAGGCCCTGGTGCGGCGCTGCCGGGCCCTGGGGATCCCCATGGCGCTGGCCACCAGCAGTGCCCGACCGGCGGTGGACAGGAAGGTGGCCCCCCACCCCTGGCTGGCCCTGATCAGCGAACGGGTCCATGGCGACGATCCGGAGCTGGGCGACGGCAAGCCCGCCCCCGATCCCTTCCTGCTGGCGGCCCGCCGCCTCGGGGTGGCGCCGACCGCCTGCTGGGCCTTCGAGGATTCCAGGGCCGGGGTGGCCGCCGCCCTCGGCGCCGGCTGCCGGGTGCACGTGCTGCTGCCGCCGGGGGTGGGCTGCCAGGCCTATCCCGAAGACGTGGTCTGCCTGAACTCCCTGGAGGAGGTGGAGCTGGATCCCTAGAGCCGGATCAATAGAGGCGGCTGAGGACGAATTCCGGCAGGGCCCGCAGGGCGCTGCGGGGCTCCGAGGGGGGCAGCCACTCGATCGCCTCATGGGCCTCGCGGGCAAAGCCCTCCGCCAGGGCCCGGGAACGGCCGATGGCCTCGCAGCCGCGCACCATCGCCAGGGCCTGGTCGAGGTCGCCGGCCTCGCAGAACTCGCGCTCGATCAGACCCGCCAGGGCCGGACGCTCCTCGAGGGCGTAGAGCACCGGAGCGGTGAGATAGCCGGAGGCCAGATCGCTGGCGGCGGGTTTGCCGAGCTGCTGGTCGCTGGCGGTGAAATCAAGGATGTCGTCGACCACCTGGAAGGCCAGACCCAGCTGGCGCCCGAAGCGGTAGAGGGCGTCGAGCCGGGGTTCGCTGAGGCCGGTGAGCACCCCGGCGGCCCGGGCGCTGTTGGCGATCAGGGAAGCGGTCTTGCAGTAGCTCTTCTCGAGGTAGGTCTCGAAGCTCTGGCCGGTGTCGTAGCGGAACAGGCCCTGGCGCACCTCGCCGTCGGCCAGATCCATGATCACGCGCGAGAGCAGCTTGACGACATCGAGGTCGTCGAGATTGGCGAGGTGCCAGCTGGCCTGGGCGAACAGGAAATCGCCGGCCAGCACCGCGACGCGGTGGTTGAAGCGGCTGTGCACCGTGGCCACCCCGCGGCGGGTGGCAGCCTCATCGACGACGTCGTCGTGGACGAGGGAGGCGGTGTGGATCATCTCGGTGATCTCCGCCAGCCGCCGGTGGCGGGGGCTGAGGCCGCCGTCGGGAGCGATGGCCCGCGACAGCAGCAGCACGATGCCCGGCCGCAGCCGCTTGCCACCGGCCGCGAACAGGTGCTCGGCGGCCGCCTGCAGGATCGGATGGCCGGCGCCGATCAGGCTGCGCAGGTCGGCCAGCAGGGCATCGAGGTCGGACTCCACCGGCTGGAGCAACTCTGCAACCGTCGCCACGTCACCTCCACGATGAAAGGATCCTAGGGGCCGTGCCTCAGTAGGCGCGGGTGGGCGACTGCAGGCTGACGCTGCGCACCGCCGGCCGGCTGCCCAGCCAGGCGGCGGCCGCGCTGGCAAAGGCGTCGGCGGGGCCGGTGACGCAGAAGCGGGTGCGCTGCAGGGGGGGCCGCACCGACTCCCCCGCCTGGTCCACCTCGGGGGAATCCCCCAGGCTGGCCAGCAGGGGGCCGAGGCGCTGGGCGGCCGCCAGGGCCGGGTCCACCAGCTGCACATCGGGGGGAAGCAATTCGGCCAGCAGGGCCCGCAGCAGCGGGTAATGGGTGCAGCCCAGCACGACCGTGTCCACGTTCGCCGCCAGCAGCGGGGCCAGGTAGTCGGCGGCGGCGGCCCGCAGTTCCGGGGCCTGCAGGTTGCCGGCCTCGATCAGGGGCACGAAGGCGGGGCAGCCCACCTCCAGCACCCGGGCCGAGGGGCGGCAGGCCTGGATCGAGCGCCGGTAGGCACCGCTGGCGGCGGTGGCCGGGGTGGCCAGCACCCCGACGTGATCGCTGGTGAGGTCGCTCGCCAGACTGTCGATCAGCCCCACCACCGGCACGCCCGCTTCGGCCACCGCCACGTCCAGGGCCAGGGCATTGGAGGTGTTGCAGGCCATCACCAGCACCCCCACCCCCTGGAGCCGCAGCCAGTGCACCACCTCCGAGGCGATCGAGCGGATCTCCTCCTTGGAACGCTGGCCGTAGGGAACCCTGGCCGTGTCGCCCAGATAGAGGCAGGGGGAGTGGGGGTAGAGGGCATGGACCTGACGCAGCACCGTGAGCCCCCCCAGACCGCTGTCGAACAGACCCACCAGGAGGCTCAAGAGGCCCCCTGGAGAAAGTCGAGGATGCCGGCGCTGATGGCCACCGCCAGGCGGCGGCGGAAGGCGGGATCGGCCAGCCGCGGGGCGTCGATGCGGCCGGTGACGAACCCCATCTCCGCCAGGGCCGCCGGCATCACCGTGCGGCGGATCACGAAGAACCGCCCGGGCCGGGCCCCGCGGTCGGGCGTGCCCGGCGAGATCGCCATGATCCGGGACTGGATCGCCTGGGCCAGCCGCTGGGAGCTGCCGGACTGGAAATAGAACGTCTCGACGCCGTTCACGTCGGGGCGGGCCATGCTCAGGGCATTGGCATGGATGCTGACGAACACGTCGGCGTTGCTGCTGTTGGCGAGCGCCACCCGCGGGGGCAGGTCGACGTCCACCTCCGAGGTGCGGGTCATCAGCACCTGCACCCCCCGGGCCTGGAGCAGCTGGGCCACCTGCAGGCTCACGTCCAGCACCACATCGGTCTCCCGCAGGCCGCCGATCCCCACGGCCCCCGGATCGGGGCCACCGTGGCCCGGGTCGATCACCACCCGGAAGCGGCCCCGGGGCACCACCGGCAGCCCATCGGCGGAGATGGGCCGGCCGGAGGTGGCCCGGCCGCTGCTGCCGAAGCCGGTGGGGCGTGAGGCGGTCCAGCTGGAGGTGGGGGCGTCCATGTCGCCCTCGCCGACATTGCGGGTGAAGCCGCTCAGGGGCAGGCCGGTGAGGGAGAGGCGCCAGCGGTCCCGGGCCGTTCCCACCAGGCGCAGCTGGCGCGGGTCGAGTCGGGTGCCGGGACGGAATTCGAGCACCAGCCGGGTGGTGCCGGGGTCGGGCCGGCCGATGCGCACCTCCCGCACCAGGCCGCCGACGGGGACCGAGCGACTGCGCTGGGGGGCACCCGGCAGATCCACCCAGACCCGGGGTCCGGTGACGCCGGAGCCCTCCTCGTAGAAGGCCTGCAGCCGCACCCCCGGCGAGGTGCGCAGCTCCAGCACCCCCTCCCGGCTCAGGCGCCAGGCGGAAAGGGCACTCGCCGCCCTGGCGGGAAGGGCCCCGAGCACCAGGGGCAGGGTCAGCAGCCAGGCGAATCGCGTCGCACGCACTCCCATCACCCTCAGAACAACGCCGGATGGCGGTGCTGGAGGCTCGGCATCTGGGCACGGACCCTGGCCTCGTGGGCCATGTCGACCGGGGCCATCGCCAGGCCCGGCTCCACGCCGGCATCCGCCATCACGGTGCCCCAGGGATCGATCACCAGGGCATGGCCGTGGGTCTGGCGGCGGCCGTAATGGAGGCCCGTCTGGGCGGGGGCAAGCACGTAGGCAGTGTTCTCGATGGCCCGGGCCTGGAGCAGCACCTGCCAGTGGTCCTTGCCGGTGTAGGCGGTGAACGCCGCCGGGATCATCAGCAGCTGGGCCCCGGAACCGGCCAGCTGGCGGTAGAGCTCGGGGAAGCGGACGTCGTAACAGATCGAAAGCCCGACCCGGCAGAGGCCCGGCACATCGACCACCGGCGGCGGTTCATGGCCCGGCTGCACCGTGGCCGATTCCCGGTAGGTGATGCCGTCCGGCAGGTCCACATCGAAGAGGTGGATCTTGTCGTAGCGGGCCAGGAGCTGGCCTTCCCGCCCCACCAGCTCGGCGCGGTTGAAGGTCTGGCCTTCACCGGCCGGCACCGGGAAGCCGCCCCCCAGCAGGGTGACCTGGTAGCGACGGGCCATCGTCACCAGAAAGCGGCTGCAGCGCTCAGCCAGCAGCGGCGCCAGCTCCAGGCGGCGGGCGTCATCGCCCATGAAGGCGAAGTTCTCCGGCAGGCCGACCAGGTCGGCGCCGCGGCGGGCGGCCAGCTCGATCAGCTCCTCGGCCGCCGAGAAATTGGCGTCGGGGTCCGGCGTGCTGGTGAGTTGCAGCGCCGCTGCCAGAAAACTGCTCACCGCCGGACCGCTCCAAGACCGGCGAATCGTAAGGGAGCCGCCAAGGGGGGCAAGGAGCGCCTCAGCTGGCCCTCAGCACCCCGGGTTCGGCCTGGATCGGCACGATCTCGAGGCTGTCGACGGCGGCGCAGCAGGCGAAGTCGGCGTCATGGTTGCCCAGCCCGATCAGGCGCTGGCCATGGCTGGCGCTGCGCAGGCAGGTCTCGGTGTCATGGCGCCACTGCTGCCAGAGGGCGAGGGCCGCCAGCATCTCGTCGTTGGCGCAGCGCACCCCCATGTGGGGCGCCACCGCCTGCTCGATGGCGGCTGAGGCCACGGCCCCGGCCGCCAGGCTGTCCTCCAGGGAGTAGTCCCCCTCCCAGCCGCTGCCCACGATCCAGACTCGCAGGGCCTGGCGTTCGATCAGCCGCCGGGCCACGGCGGTGCGGTTGGGCAGGCAGGCGGTGAGCAGCAGGGGCACGTCCCGGACCCGGTCGAGGGAGCGGGTGCCATTGGTGGTGCTCAGGAAGATGCGCTTGCTCTCCACCCGCTCCCGGGTCACCGCCAGGGGGGAGTTGCCGAGGTCGTAGCCCTCCACCCGCTTGCCGCCACGCTCACCGGCCCGCAGCCGCCGGGCGGCCGGCCAGCCGGCGGCGGCGTCTTCCAGGCTGCCAAGGTCGGCGAAGGCCTGGATCGCCTCGGCCCCGTTCTCCAGGGCCCAGGCGATCGTGGTGGTGGCTCGCAGCACGTCGATGACCACGGCGGCGTCGGGGCCGTCCTCCTCGGGGGGCAGCAGGGGCGGGACCGCTTCGGAGGTGTGGAAATAGGAGAGCAGCACGGAAGGCGATCGTCACGGGGGTGCGTCACAGTAGGCAGCAGCTCGACGGCGCAGGACGACGTGGCGGGGGTGGTGGCAGACGGGATCGGCAAAGCCCTGGGGCGGCAGCGCAATCTGCGCGATTTCATCGGCCTGCTCGAGAGGCGCGGCCAGCTGCGGCGCATCACGGCGCCGGTGGATCCGGACCTCGAACTGGCGGCGATCGCCGACCGGGTTCTGGCCATGGGTGGTCCGGCCCTCCTGTTCGAGAACGTCATCGGCTCCCCGATGCCGGTGGCGGTGAACCTGATGGGCACCGTCGAACGGGTGCTGTGGAGCATGGGCATGGAGCGGCCCGAGGAGCTCGAGGCCCTGGGGGAGCGGCTGGCCCTGCTGCAGCAGCCCCGGCCCCCCAAGGGCCTCAAGGAGGTGATGAAGTTCGGCGGGGTGTTCTGGGACCTGGTGCGGGCCCGACCCGACCTGGACCTCACCCCCCCCTGCCACCAGCAGGTGCTGAAGGGCGAGGCGGTGAACCTGGAGCAGCTGCCCCTGCTGCGCCCCTGGCCGGGGGATGCGGGCGGGGTGATCACCCTGGGACTGGTGATCACCAAGGACCCGGAGACCGGGGTGCCGAACGTGGGCGTCTACCGGCTGCAGCGCCAGTCGATCAACACGGCCACCGTCCACTGGCTGAGCGTGCGGGGCGGGGCCCGGCACCTGCGCAAGGCGGCGGCGATGGGCCGCAAGCTGGAGGTGGCGGTGGCCATCGGCGTCCATCCGCTGCTGGTGATGGCGGCGGCCACGCCGATTCCGGTGCAGCTGAGCGAATGGCTGTTCGCCGGCCTCTACGCCGGGGAGGGGGTGCGGCTGGCCCGCTGCAAGACCCTGGATCTGGAGGTGCCCTCCCACAGCGAGGTGGTGCTGGAGGGCACGATCACGCCCGGAGAAGTGCTCCCGGACGGCCCCTGCGGCGACCACATGGGCTTCTACGGCGGTGAGGAGGACTCGCCCCTGGTGCGCTTCCACTGCGTCACGCAGCGCCGTGACCCCATCTTCCTGACCACCTTCAGCGGCCGTCCGCCGAAGGAGGAGGCGATGCTGGCGATCGCCCTCAACCGGATCTACACGCCGATCCTGCGCCAGCAGATCCCGGAGATCGTCGATTTCTTCCTGCCGATGGAAGGCCTCAGCTACAAGCTGGCGGTGATCGCCATCGACAAGGCCTACCCCGGCCAGGCCAAGCGGGCGGCGATGGCCTTCTGGAGCGCCCTGCCCCAGTTCACCTACACCAAGTTCGTGGTGGTGGTCGACAAGTCGATCGCGATCCGCGACCCGCGTCAGGTGATCTGGGCGATCAGCGCCCAGGTGGATCCCCAGCGGGACCTGTTCGTGCTGGAGGACACCCCCTTCGACTCCCTCGACTTCGCCAGTGAGCGGCTGGGGCTCGGCGGCCGGCTCGCCATCGACGCCACCACCAAGATCGGCCCGGAGAAACGGCACGACTGGGGCCAGGCCCTGGGCCGGGACGCCGCCCTGGAGGCCCGGGTGGATGGCCGCTGGAGCGAACTGGGCCTGGACGATCTGGGCCGCGGCGAGCCCGATCCCGCCCTGTTCGGCTACACCCTGGAGCACGTGCTGGAGCGCCTCGCGGCCGGTCGCTGATGCTGCGCCGCAGCGGCATCTACGCCCTCAAGGCCCTGCTGGAGCTGGCCCTTGATCCGCCCCGCTGGCAGTCGGTGAGCGCCCTGGCCGAGGCCCAGGACCTGCCCGGCCCGATGCTGGAGCAGCTGATGCTCAAACTGCGCCGCGCCGCCCTGGTGGAGGCCCGCCGGGGCCGGCAGGGGGGCTACCGGCTGCGGCGTCCGCCCGCCGAGGTGCCCCTGGCGGCGATCCTGGCGGCGGTGGAGGCCCCGGCCGGCAGCCTGTTCGCCCTGGGGGGCGCCGAGCAGGACCCCCGCCCCAGCGATCGGGTGACCCGGGTGCTGAACCGCCGGCTGCTGCAGGCCCTGGAGCGGGAACTGGACCAGTTGACCCTGGAGGACCTGCTGTTCGACCTGCGCAGTGCCCGGGCCGCCTTCAGCGAGTCGGGGGGGCTGCTGCTGGGCTGAGGGAGGCCACGCCGATGAACATGACCGCCAGATCGTGGTCGAAGCCGACCTGGAGACCGCCGGTGCGGCGGTAGTGGATCAGCCGGCCCAGGGTGCGCAGCGGACCGCGGCCGAACAGGTCCAGACCCCGCATCGTGATGGCAGCGAAGCCGCTGGCCTCCAGCCAGCGCCGCAGCTCCGCCGAAGGTACGAACCGCCGCCAGTCGTGGACGCCGGCGGGGATCAGCCGCAGCAGCGTCTCCAGGAGCCAGATCATGGTCAGCCGGGAGCGGAAGGTGCGGTTGATGGTGTCGAAACAGACCGTTCCTCCGGGGGTGAGCACCCTGGCGAACTCGGCGATTACGGCCGCGGGCCGATCCACGTGCTCCAGCACATCGACGCAGACCACCACATCAAAGCTGCCGATGGCGAAGGGAAGCTCCTCAGCGATCCCCACCCGGTACGTGATCTCCAGGCCCGAGGTGGCCGCATGGCCGCGGGCCGCCGCGATGCAGGGGGCGGAGCGGTCGATGCCTGTGACCACGGCGCCGCGACGGGCCAGGAATTCGCAGGTGTAACCGCCGCCGCAACCCACATCCAGCACCCTCAGATTCCGCCAGTCGGAAACGAACCGATCAAAGAAGAGAAAGCGAAGCGGATTGAGTCGGCTGAGGGGAAAGATCGTCGCCGACTCTTCCCACCAGCTGGCCGCCTGGTGATCGTAGAATGCAAGATTGTTGCGCAGCAAGGTGACGGCAAGGTCGGTCTCGATCATTATCCCGACCCTCAACGAAGCCAGCCATCTTGGGCGCACCCTGCAGCAGCTGGAGATCCTCGATCCGGCGGCCATCGAGGTGATCGTGGTGGATGGCGGCAGCACCGATGCCACCCTGGCCAGCGCCCACGTGCACGGCTGCCGGGTGATCCGATCGCCGCGGCCGGGGCGGGCGGTGCAGATGAACCGGGGGGCGGCGGCGGCCCGCGGCGAGATGCTCTGCTTCGTCCATGCCGACACCCTGGTGCCCTCGGATCTGGTGCAGCTGGTGGGCACCACCCTGGCCGACCCGACCATCAGCGGCGGCGGCTTCCTGGCCCTGATGCGGGGCGGTGACCGCACCCGCTGGGGCGTGAGTCTGCACAACGCCCTCAAGACCCACTACGCGGCCCTGCTGTTCCGGCCCCACCGCTACCTGCTGAAGGGCTTCCGGGTGCTGTTCGGCGACCAGGCCATGTTTTGCCGGCGCAGCGACTTCCTGCGCTGCGGTGGCTTCGACGAGCGCCTGCCGATCATGGAGGATGCCGATCTGTGCGACCGGCTGGGCCACCTGGGCCGCATCCGGCAGCTCAACCGGGTGGTGGAGACCTCCGACCGCCGGGTGGCGCGCTGGGGCTCCTGGAAGGCCACGGGGATCTATCTGCTGATCGGCCTGCTCTGGGGGCTGGGGGTGCCGGCAGAGAGGCTGAAGCGCCTCTACGGCGATGTCAGGGACTGACGCCCTCCGCCGGAGGGTCCGTAGCTGACGCTCTGGGTCTGGTGCTCCGTGTCTGGCGCTCAGCCGTTGAGGGCCCAGTCGTAGGGGAGCCAGGCGATCCGGACATCGGCCGGCAGGTCCAGCTCCGGGCGGTGGCGACCCACGTAGGCGGCGATCGAGGGGGCCGCCGCCAGGAAGTCCCGGCGGTACCACTGCAGAATCCGGCTGCAGTGCAGGGTGCGGCGGGA
Source organism: Cyanobium sp. Lug-B (assembly GCF_024345635.1). Taxonomy (NCBI): domain Bacteria; kingdom Bacillati; phylum Cyanobacteriota; class Cyanophyceae; order Synechococcales; family Prochlorococcaceae; genus Cyanobium; species Cyanobium sp. Lug-B. The sequence goes on along the minus strand of NZ_JAGQBM010000046.1, from coordinate 3,534 downwards.
CGGTTCGAAGCGCAGCTTCAGGGGGTTGCGCAGGAAACGGTGGGCGTCCTCCTCCAGTTGGGCCGCGATCCGCTCGGGGCGGTAGGCCTCCGGCCGCAGCAGGGGGCAGCCCCTGGCGGCGCAGACCAGGGCGAAATGGAGGCGGGGGTCAGCGAAGCGGGGCCGCAGAATCCCGTGCTCGATCCGATCGAGGCTGAGGGGCTGCCCCTGCAGGCTGAGCGCCGGGTGGGAGAAGAAGGCCAGGAACGCCGGCCAGTTGGGCACCCCGGCGACGGTGGGGCGGATCGAGGCCAGGGGGAAACGGGCCAGCACCTGGCGGATCACCAGGGCGTTGTAGAGGTTGATCCAGAGGGCGAACGCCTCGGGCCCGGTGCCGGGATCCGGATCGAAAGGCCGCTGCACCGCCAGCCAGCCCTCCAGTTCGCCTGCGCCCTGCCGTTGCCAGGCGGCGTAGTCCACCCGGCCCTCCCCATCGACATGGCGGCGCAGCAGGCCATCCCAGACGGCGACGTCGATCATGGGGCGACCCGTTCGGGCCCCATCGTTCCATGCCCCTCCCGCGGGCGGCCGCCGGCCGCCGGGCCATCGCCGCCGGCCTGCGCCGGCTGGCCTGGCCCCTGCTGATCCAGTGGACCCGCCGGCGCTTCCCGGACGTGGCCGTGATCACTTGTGAGGAGCTGGCTGAGCAGCTGGCCGGTGAGGGTCCCGCGCCGCTGCTGATCGATGCCCGCGGGCCGGAGGAATTCGCCCTCAGCCACCTGGCCGGCGCCCGCCTGCTTCCGGAGCCGGACGCACCGGGAGCGGCGGGACTGGCGCGGGAAGCGGCAATCGTCGTCTACTGCTCGGTGGGGTACCGCTCGGCCCGGCTGGCCCGGTCCCTGCGGCAGGCCGGCTTCAGCGACGTGCGCAACCTGGAGGGCTCCCTGTTCCGCTGGGCCAACCTGGGGCTGCCGCTGGCCTGCGCCGGCTCCGGCCGGCCCCGGGTCCACCCCTTCCATCCCTGCTGGGGGCTGCTCCTGGAGCCCGAGCCTCCGGGGGCTGGTGATCCGTACCCGGACGGCCACGGAGGGGATTCCTAGGCTCACGACATGGTTCCCGCTCCCTCCCTTCCCGATCCCGCCGGCCCGCTGCTGGAGGAGATCCTGGTGCCGCTGCTGCAGGACTACGCCGAGTCCTTCGATCGCGGCCTGCTGCTGCTCGACCACTGCCCCGAGGCGGTGATGGCCTCCGCGGATCAGGCGGACCTGCGCGCGCGGCTCGACGAAGCGCGCCGGTCCCTGGCGGCGGCGCGGGCCCTGCGGGCCGCCGCCCCCACCCCCATGGGTCTGGCCATGGAGACGATCACCCCCTGGCACCGGCTGGTGGTCGAGGTCTGGAGCCTGTCGGCCAGGCTGCGGGCCATCGGCATCCGCCCCTGACAGCGGGCCCGGATCGGTCGCCCGAAGGCCCTGTACCGGCCGCTCCATAGGATCGCCCCAGTTGGCGCCACCGCTGTTGTCCTCCCCCGCGAGCGTCGATGTCAGCGCTGCCGCGTCGTCGGCGCCCCTGCTGCTGGAGGCCGGCGGCAGCCTGCGGGGGACCGTGACCGTGCCCGGCGACAAGTCGATTTCCCACCGTTCGCTCCTGTTCGGGGCCATCGCCGAGGGCACCACCCGCATCGAGGGACTGCTACCTGCTGAAGACCCCCTCAGCACCGCCGCCTGTCTGCGGGCCATGGGCGTCACCGTTTCACCGATCGCGGACGGTCAGGTGGTGACCGTCGAGGGGGTGGGCCTGGACGGGCTGCGGGAACCCGCCGACGTGCTCGACTGCGGCAATTCCGGCACCACCATGCGGCTGATGCTGGGGTTGCTGGCCGGCCGGGCAGGACGCCACTTCGTGCTCAGCGGCGATGCCTCGCTGCGCTCGCGACCGATGCGCCGGGTGGGTGCCCCCCTGGCCCAGATGGGCGCCCGGATCCAGGGGCGCGAGGACGGCAACCTGGCCCCCCTAGCGGTGCTGGGGCAGACCCTGCACGGCAGCGTCATCGGCACGCCGGTGGCCTCGGCCCAGGTCAAGAGCGCCCTGCTGCTGGCGGCCCTGACGGCGAACGGGCCCACCACCGTGATCGAACCGGCCCCCACCCGCGACCACAGCGAGCGCATGCTGCGGGCCTTCGGCGCCGACCTGGAGGTGGATGGCGACGAGGGAAGGTTCATCACCGTGCGGCCCGGACCCACCCTGGTGGGCCAGACCGTGGTGGTGCCCGGCGACATCAGCTCCGCCGCCTTCTGGCTGGTGGCGGCGGCGATCACCCCGGGGGCCGAGCTCACAGTCGAGAACGTGGGGCTCAACCCCAGCCGCACGGGGATTCTCGATGTACTCGCCGAGATGGGCGCCCGGATCACGGTGCTCAACAGCCGCGACGTGGCCGGCGAGCCGGTGGGCGATCTGCACGTGCAGCACGGCCCGCTGCGGGCCTTCCGCATCGAGGAGCCGATGATCCCCCGCCTGGTGGACGAGATCCCCGTGCTGGCGGTGGCGGCCTGCTGCGCCGAAGGCCTGAGCCGCATCAGCGGCGCCGCGGAGCTGCGGGTCAAGGAGACCGACCGCCTGGCGGTGATGGCCCGCCAGCTGACGGCGATGGGGGCCCGGCTCGAGGAGCACGCCGATGGCCTCAGCATCGAGGGCCCCACCCCGCTGCACGGGGCTGTGGTGGACAGCGAAACGGATCACCGGGTGGCGATGAGCCTGGCGGTGGCCTCCCTGGTGGCCCGGGGCGACACCCGCCTGGGCCGCCCGGAGGCGGCCGCCGTCTCCTACCCCGGTTTCTGGGATGACCTGGCCCGCCTGCGGTCCTGAGGCGGATCGGGATTCGCCCGGGGCCAAACCGCCCCCGGAAGCACTGCCCCAGCTGCTGCCCCGGCTGAGCCGGGACGGCAGCTTCAGCCTCTACAGCCGTGGCCGTGGCTGCGAGGAGGGCTTCCACAGTGCCGCCGGGGCCCTGCGGGAGGCCAACGAGAAGTTCGTGGTCCCGGCGGCGCTGGAGCGTTTCGCCCCGGGCCGGGAGCTGGTGGTGGCGGAGGTGGCCGTCGGCACGGGCACCAACACCGCCGCCCTGCTCGCCGCCGCCACCGCCGCCGGCCTGGAGCTGGACTGGTGGGGCCTGGAGCTGGACCCGCGGCCCCTGGCCCTGGCCCTGGCGGATGCCGGCTTCCGGGCCCAGTGGCCCGAGGCGGTGATCGGCCGGCTGGAGGACCTCGCCGGCGGCGACAGGCTGCGGCTCGGCGATGCCCGCCACCGGCTGCCGGAGCTGCTGGACACGCTGGCCGGTCGCTGCGACCTGGTGCTGCTGGATGCCTTCTCGCCGCCGCGCTGCCCCCAGCTCTGGAGCCGGGAGTTCCTGGAGCAGCTGGTGCGGCTGCTGCGGCCCGACGGCCGGCTGCTCACCTACAGCTCGGCGGCGGCGGTGCGCCGCTGCCTGCTGGAGCTGGGGCTGGAGCTGCGGGCGATCCGGCCACCCGCCGACGAGCCGGGGCGCTGGAGCGCCGGGAT
>NZ_JAGQBM010000045.1:0-26032 GCF_024345635.1 Cyanobium sp. Lug-B | reverse complement strand
CGGCCCTCTGGCGGCGCGGCCCGCTGGAGCTGTTGGTGGGCCCGGGCCGGTTCGGGGCCTGGGCGCCGCTGGCGGAGCTGGGGCTCGCCACCGCCGGCACCGCCACCGAGCAGCTGGTGGGGCTGGGGGTGCCGGCCCTGTCACTGCCGGGGCCAGGGCCCCAGTTCAAGGCCGGCTTCGCCCGCCGCCAGAGCCGGCTGCTGGGGGGAGCGGTGCAGCCCTGCCATGGCCCAGCCGAGCTGCGGGCCCGGCTGCTTGCCCTTCTCGAGGACGACCCGGAGCGGGCCCGGCTGGGCCGCATCGGCCGGCGCCGCATGGGACCGGCCGGCGGCAGCGAGCGGCTGGCGGCGCTGATCCGAGAGCGGCTGCTGCCGGGGTAGGGGGATGATGGGGCCGACTGCCCCCTTGTCTCCCGCACCGATGCCCGGCATCCCCGACCGCAGCTTCAACGCCGCCTGCGGTCATCTGGCCACAACGCTGGGCATCAGCCTGGCGGCGGCCCGCCGGCGGGTGGAGATCCTGGCCGCCAAGGAAGGGCTCCGGGACACGGCCGGCAAGCTGGCCCTGGCGGAGCGGCTGCTGGAGGAAACCAGGGCCAGTGGCCTCGACCGGGGCCAGCTGTTCGACGGCCAGCTGCGCTCGGTGGGGGAGGACGACCTGTTCATGATCGAGGACTGAGCGCCGCGGCAGGCGAGCCCAGCCGGCTCGCCCTGATTCAGTGCTCGAACACCTGGTTGAACCGCTGCCGGTCGAGCGCGGAGAAGACGGGCACGCAGGCGAAGCAGCGGCGCGCCAGCTCCCAGCGCTCCTCCCGACGCAGCATCACCTCCAGCCGGTCCCGGGCGGCCAGCAGCCAGCGCACGTCGCCGGCGGCATAGGCCAGCTGGGTGTCGCTGAGCTCCTCCACCCGGCCCCAGTCGGAACTCTGGGCCTGCTTGTCGAGCTCCACCCCCACCAGCTCGTTGACCACGTCCTTGAGGCCATGGCGCGGGGCGTAGGTGCGGGCCAGGCGGCTGGCCACCTTGGTGCAGAAGACGGGGTCCACGGCGATGCCGAGGTTCTCCGCCAAGGCCGCCACATCGAAGCGGGCGAAGTGGAACACCTTCTCGATGGCCGGGTTCTCGCAGAGGGCCTTCAGCCGCGGCGCCTGCGTCTGGCCCCGAGCGACCCGAATGCAGCAGACGTTGTCGTCGTCGTCGCAGATCTGGACCAGACAGAGGCGGTCACGGCCATGGATCAGCCCCATGGCCTCGGTGTCGATCGCCAGGGCCCGGGCCTGGCCGAACAGCTCGCCCCAGGCGGCGTCGAGGTCGTGGTCAAAGACGGCGAAACGGGCCGGCGGACCGGGGCTGGCACTGCCGCTGGAGGGGGTCTGGGCCATGGGGGAGCAGGGGGGTGGCGGCCATCGTCGCCCACGGCGGCCGCCGACCGGGCCGGTCGGGCCAGAATGCGGGCCCGACCGGCCGCGCCGCCATGCCCACCCTGGGTTCCACCCTCCTGCTCACCCTGCTGATGGCGATCGGCCTGGTGTTCTTTCTGAGGGCCGCCAGCAAGGACCGCACCACGGTGGTGGACGTGCACTCGCCCCAGCCCCCGGTGCAGGTGCTCGAGGGCCTCTCCGACTGGCTCACCGCCCGGGGCTGGCGGACCGAGGCCGGCGATCCCGAGCGCCAGCTGTTGCGCTTCCGCGGCCAGGTGCGCTCCAGCCTGGCCCTGGCCCTGCTGCTCTCGCTGCTGGGCAGCGTCGGGGCCGCCTGCCTGGGCCTGGTGCTGCGCCAGGTGCTGCCCTCCCTCGGCTGGTGGCCCCTGCTGCTGGCCCTGGTGGGGCCGCTGGCCGGGGTGATCTATCGCCGCCGGGCCGCCAGGCCCGAGAGCCTGGAGCTGCGCCTGATCAGCGGCGACAGCGACGGCGGCAGCACCCTGCGCCTGCGCGCCCACCGCGACGAACTGATCGCCATCGAGCGGGAACTGGGCCCCGGGCTCCAGCTGGCCAGCGACGGCTCCCTGCTGTCCTCGCCGATCTGAGCCGATGGGTTCCCTTCTCCCGTCCTGGCTGCTGGGGCCGGCCCTGCTGATCGTCAGCCTCGGCCCCCTGGCGCCCCTGGCCCTCGCCGCCGAAGCGTCCGTGCCGGCCAGCCCGATCCAGGCGCCGGCGCTGGCCGGCTTCGATCCGATCACCGGTCCGCGCAGCCGCCTGGGCCGGGACTGGATCGGCACCCGTCCCGTCGCTCCGGACACCCCGATCCTGGTGCTGGCCGGCCATGCCGATTCCCAGGGGATGAACGGCGCCGGCACCAGCGGCGCCGCGGTGGCCGCCGGGGCGTCGCCGATGTACCCAGGCATCAGCGACGAGCTCTACTGGAACATGGTCGTCGCGGAGGCCGTGGTGACCCTGGGCCAGCAGCGGGGGCTGCGCATCAGCTCCTACCGCCCCCCCTTCCGCACGATCCCGGATGGCAACCACCCCAGCACCAACTGGAGCGTGGGCCGGCAGCACGCCGCCAGCGGCGGCTATGCCCTGGAGATCCACTTCGACGCCTGGGGCCCCGACGGCATCGGATCCGGGTTGATCCCACCCCTGCACCGCCCCTTCAGCTCCCTCGACGAAAGCCTGGCCGCGGCCTTCGGCGGCTTCCCCATGGCCTTCCGCGGCGGCCTCGGGGGACCCAGGCGCGGCATCGCCCTGCTGGAGGTGGGCAAGCTGGAGGGTCCACTGGAGCGCTCGCTGCGCAACCCGGCCACCCGCACCGACACCGTGATGGCCATCGCCGAACGGATCGTGACGGCCCTCGAGGTGGGCCTGGGCCGCAGCCCGGCCACCGCCATGCCCCTCAGCCCACCGCCTGGTGGGGTCGGCAGCGCTCCTCCAGGGAAGGGTCTTCAAGCCAGTTCTGCGGACGAGTGAACAGCTCGGTCAGCAGGGCCTCGCGGCTGCCGGCTGCCGCCGTGTAGCCGTACTCCCAGCGCACCAGGGGCGGCAGCGACATCAGGATCGATTCGGTGCGGCCGTTGGTCTGCAGGCCGAAGATCGTGCCCCGGTCGAAGACCAGGTTGAACTCCACGTAGCGGCCGCGGCGGTAGAGCTGGAACTGGCGCTCCACCTCGCCCCAGGGGATCTCCTGGCGGCGCTCCACGATCGGCACGTAGCTCGGCAGGAAGGCGTTGCCGCAGGCCGAGGCCAGGGCGAACAGCTGCTCCCAGTTCTGGTGGAGCGGTCCGACGGCCGCGCTGGCCGCCGCCGCCGGCCCCTCGGGGTCGCCCCCCTTGTAGAGCACCCCGCCGGGGTCCTGGTAGTCGTAGAAGATGCCGCCCACGCCCCGGGTCTCGCCCCGGTGCTTCAGAAAGAAGTACTCGTCGCACCAGGGCTTGAACACCGAGTAATAGGCCGGATCCACCCCGTCGCAGGCCCCCTTGAGGGTGCGGTGGAAGTGGCGGGCGTCCTCCAGGAACGGGTAGTAGGGGGTGAGGTCGGCGCCGCCGCCGAACCACCACACCGGCCCCGCCTCGAAATAGCGGTAGTTGAGGTGGACGGTGGGCACGTAGGGGTTACGGGGATGCAGCACCATCGAGGTGCCGGTGGCGAACCAGCGGTGGCCCTCCGCCTCGGGGCGCTGGGAGAGGATCGAGGGGGGCAGCCGCTCGCCCTCCACCTCGGAGAAGTTGACGCCGCCCTGCTCGAAGACGCGGCCGTCCTTCATCACCCGGGAGCGGCCACCGCCGCCCTCCGGCCGCTCCCAGCTCTGCTCCTCGAAGTCGGCCCCGCCATCGAGGCTGGCGAGACCCGCGCAGATCGAATCCTGCAGGCCCATCAGCAGGGCCTTGGCGCGGCTGCGGGAATCGGCAGGTGGCATCTCCATGGAACGGCAGCGCGGCGGACGCGGAACATCCGCACACCTTTTCAGCCCGTCGGGGGGTCCCACAAGGGTTCGAGAGCGTCTGTCACGGGCTGGGGAAGGGGCCGCGGCGCTGGCGTGGGGCTGCCCTTGGGCCGCTGCAGGGCTGCCGCGGGGCCTCCGCAGGAGCCCCCGCCCGGCCCGAAGGGCCGCCCCTAGGATCGCCGTCCACCCCGACTCTGCCGCCGCCGCATGGCCAGCGCCGACAACCTCCTCGAGGCCCTGCAGCCGCTCCGCGACGCCGGCAGTGGCCGCAGCCTGCTGGAGCTGGGCTGGATCAGCGACCTGCGCCAGCAGGGCAGCCGGGCGGTGTTCCGGCTGGCTCTGCCCGGCTTCGCCAACAGCCAGCGGGAGCGCATCGCCGCCGAGGCCCGCGGTGCCCTGCTGGCGGTGGAGGGGATCAACGACGTTCAGATCGAACTGGCCCAGCCCGCTGCCGCCCCCTCCTCCGGACCGATCGGTGCCGCCGGCCACGGCCCCGGCGGGCCCCAGCTGCCGGAGCGGCAGGGGATCCCCGGCGTGCGCCAGGTGATCGCCGTCAGCAGTGGCAAGGGGGGCGTGGGCAAGAGCACGGTGGCCGTGAACCTGGCCTGTGCCCTGGCCGCCTCCGGCCTGCGGGTGGGCCTGCTCGACGCCGACATCTACGGACCCAATGCGCCCACCATGCTCGGGGTGGCCGACCGCAGCCCCCAGGTGTCGGGCAGCGGCAACGACCAGGTGCTGGAGCCGATCGAGACCTGCGGCATCGTCATGGTGTCGATGGGTCTGCTGATCCAGGAGAACCAGCCGGTGGTGTGGCGAGGGCCGATGCTCAACGGCATCATCCGCCAGTTCCTCTATCAGGTGAACTGGGGTGAACGGGACGTGCTGGTGGTGGATCTGCCCCCCGGCACCGGTGACGCCCAGCTCACCCTGGCCCAGGCGGTGCCCATGGCGGGCGCGGTGATCGTCACCACCCCCCAGCTGGTGTCGCTGCAGGACGCCCGCCGCGGCCTGGCGATGTTCCTGCAGATGGGCGTGCCGGTGCTCGGGGTGGTGGAGAACATGACCGCCTTCATTCCCCCGGATCTGCCCGATCGCCGCTACCCCCTGTTCGGCAGCGGTGGCGGCCAGCGGCTGGCCGAGGAGGCGGGCGTGCCCCTGCTGGCCCAGCTGCCCATGGAGATGCCCGTGCTGGAGGGCGGGGAGCGGGGCCGGCCGGTGGTGCTCTCAGCACCCGACTCGGCCAGCGGCCGCGCCTTCACCGAGCTGGCCGAGCGGCTGAGCGCCAGCTGCTCGCTCAGCCCGGCGCTCGCCTGAAGCGATGGCGGTTCTCAGCCCCCGGCGCGGTGGGTTCGCCGCCAAGGGGGCCAAGCGGCGCGGCCCCGGCTTCGATCCCCTCCTCTGGGGCATCCCCATCGCCCTGACGCTGCTGGCGGGGATCCTGATCGCCAGCACCCAGCGCCAGCAGGCCACCACCGACTGGTACCAGCACTGGGTCACTGCAGCGGTGGGCCTGGTGGTGGCGCTGCTGCTGGCCCGGGTGCCCCTGGAGCGCATCGCCCGCTTCCAGTGGCCGATCTACATCCTGATGGTGGCGAGCCTGATCGCGGTGCGGGTGATCGGGGTCAGCGCCCTCGGGGCCCAGAGCTGGATCAACATCGGGGGCTTCTATGTGCAGCCCTCGGAGTTCGCCAAGGTGGCGGCGATCCTGCTCCTGGCGGGGGTGCTCTCCAAGTACCCGGTGGAGCGGCCGATCGACCTGCTGCGGCCGGTGGCCATGATCAGCGTGCCGTGGCTGCTGGTCTTCGTGCAGCCGGATCTGGGCACGTCGCTGGTGTTCGGGGCGGTGCTGCTGGTGATGCTGTTCTGGTCGGGCATGCCCGCCACCTGGCTGCTGCTGCTGCTCTCGCCCCTGTTCACGGCGATCATGGCCGGCACCATGCCCTGGCTGCTGCTGGGCTGGATCCCGCTGATGGGCTGGGTGGCGTGGCGGGCCCTGCCCTGGAAAGCGGTGGGGCTTTCCCTGGTGCTGGCCGTCCAGGGGCTGTTCGCCGTGGGAACGCCCTGGCTCTGGGAGCACGGGCTGCGCCCGCACCAGCGGGCCCGGCTCACCCTGTTCCTCGATCCGGCCCAGGATCCCCTCGGGGGCGGCTACCACCTGCTGCAGAGCACCGTCGGCATCGGCTCCGGCCAGCTCTGGGGCACCGGCCTGATGAACGGCTCCCTCACCAAGCTGCGCTTCATCCCTGAGCAGCACACCGATTTCATCTTCAGTGCCCTGGGGGAGGAAACCGGTTTCATCGGCTCGATGCTGGTGGTGGTGGGCTTCGTGGTGCTGATCTGGCGCCTGCTGCAGATCGCCGGCCAGGCGTCCAGCGACTACGAATCCCTCGTGGTGGTGGGAATCGGCGCCATGCTGATGTTTCAGGTGGTGGTGAACATCAACATGACCATCGGCCTGGGACCCATCACCGGCATTCCGCTGCCCTTCCTGAGCTACGGACGCTCGGCCATGCTCGTCAACTGCATCAGCCTCGGGCTCTGCGCCTCCGTGGCCCGGCGCAGCCGCAGCCTGCGGCGATGGTGGTGAGCCTGGGGGACCTGCGCCGCCTGCTGGCGGCCGGTGTCCCGGCCGGGCGGGGGGACGAGGACAGCGTGCGGCGCCAGTGGTGGGCCGCCCTGGCCACGCTGCAGGCGGATCTGCTCGGAGCCGTTCCTCCCCAGCCGGGGGTGTGGCTGGCGGCCCCCCTGCCAGCCCTCTACGAACCCTCCCTGCTGGAGTGGCTCGACGGCTGGGTCTGGACCCCCGCCCAGGTGGGCAACCTCATGCCCCCGGGGCTGCCGCTGCTGCCGGGGATGGCGCCCCTGCCGCCCCCCCACGGCACGCCCCCCCGGGGAACGGCCGGCCGGCCGGGGGGTTTCCAGCGCCTGAGTCTGCGGGAGGAGGACGGCACCGATCCGCTGCTGGTGCTGATCACCCCGGTGCTGCAGGTGGCCCTGGCCCTCGACGGCCCCCCCCAGGAGCGCCGGCTGGTGGCGCGCTTCGACGCCCCGGTCCTGTCGGCGGCCCTGGAGCTGCTCGATCGCCGCCTGGCCCAGGACGATCCGGTCGCGGGCCTGGGGCTGCGCCGCCGCCTGCAGCTGCTGGGCCCGCTCAGCAACGATCCCGATCTGGGCAGCCGCTTCTGGCCCCTGCTGGCCCAGCGCCTGGCCGCCATGGCCCCCAGTGTCACCCTGCAGCCGCTGGTGCATGGGGAAAAACGCAGCGAGGGCAGCGACGCCGGCAGAAGTGACGCCGTGAGCAGCGAACTGGCCCTGCTCGAGGCCCTCACCCATGAGGTGCGCACCCCGCTGGCCACGATCCGCACCCTGATCCGCTCCCTGCTGCGCCGCACCGACCTGCCGGCGGTGGTGCGGCAGCGGCTGGAGCAGATCGACGGGGAATGCAGCGAACAGATCGACCGCTTCGGCCTGATCTTCCTGGCGGCGGAACTGCAGCGCCAGCCCGGCAGCGGCCAGCCCCTGAGCGACAGCGAACTGGCCCGCACCGACCTCAGCCGGCTGCTGGTCCAGCTGGAGGAGCTCTGGCAGCGGCAGCTGGGCCGCCGCGACCTGCGGCTGGTGCTCGAAATTGCTGCCGACCTGCCGCCGGTGATGAGCGATCCCAGCCGGCTCGAGACCATGCTCGGCGGCCTGATGGACCGGTTCAGCCGCAGCCTCCCCAGCGGCAGCGAAGTGCGGCTGCGGCTGCTGCCGGCGGGGTCGCGGCTGAAGCTCCAGCTCAGCAGCGACGACCCCGAAAGCCGCGAGGTCGACGCCCTGGCGGCCGCCGTGCCCACCCCGGTGGGGCCGGTGCTCAGCTGGAACCCGGAGACCGGCAGCCTGCAGCTCAGCCGCCAGGCCACCCAGAGGCTCTTCCACCGCCTGGGAGGGCGGCTCACCGAACGGGGCGGCAGCAACCTGACCGTGTTCTTCCCGACCGCCGAGCGCAGCGGCTGAGGTGGCCGCGGCCGGGTTTGTTGACGGGTGTGAAGAGTCCGCCGGGGGCGCCCGGAAGGCCAAAAACACGGTGCTAGTTTCCGCCTGAAACGGTCTGCGAGCCATGCCTGATACGGCCCTCCACGGTCAACTTCCGAAGTCCATCGGCAGCACCGGTGGCCTGCTGAACTCGGCGGAGACCGAGGAGAAGTACGCCATCACCTGGAGCAGCACCAAGGCCCAGGCGTTCGAGCTCCCCACCGGCGGCGCCGCGGAGATGCACGAAGGCGACAACCTCATGTACTTCGCCCGCAAGGAGCAGTGCCTGGCCCTGGGCACCCAGCTGCGCACCAAGTTCAAGCCCCGGATCGAGGACTACAAGATCTACCGGATCTACCCCGGCGGCGACACCGAATTCCTGCACCCCAAGGACGGTGTCTTCCCCGAGAAGGTCAACGAAGGCCGTCCCATGGTGGGCCACACCCCCCGCAGCATCGGCGCCAACCCCAACCCCGCCAGCCTCAAGTTCAGCGGCAAGGCCACCCACGAAGCCTGAGCCCGGCCGGCCAGCACCTATAACGGCGGGGCCGGGAGCCCCGTTTTTTTTGCCTGCCTGTCGCCGTGATGCCCGGTTCTGATCGCAGCGCCTTCCTCGCCCGCATCGCCGGTGGGGAAGCAGGTGCTGACTTGGCCGTCAATCTCCTGCCCCTCTGGAAGCGCTGGCCCGCCGACCTGGAGACCCCCCTGACCACCTGGCTGAAGGTGGGGGCGGGCGGCAGCCATGGCGTGCTGCTGGAGTCGGTGGAGGGGGGCGAGCAGCTGGGCCGCTGGAGCTTCGTCGTCAGCGACCCGCTCTGGACCCTCACCTGCCGCGGCGACCGGGGCGAGAGGCGCTGGCGCGATGGCCGCTGCGAACAGCTCCAGGGCAACCCCTTCTCCCTGCTGCGGGAGGCGCTCGCCCCCCTGCGCCCCGGACCGGTGGAGGGCCTGCCGACGGTGGCCCAGCTGTTCGGCTTCTGGGGCTACGAACTGATCCGCTGGATCGAGCCCAGCGTGCCGGTCCACGACGCCCCGGACGGGGCCCCGCCGGACGGCTGCTGGATGCTGGCCGACAGCCTGCTGGTGTTCGACCAGGTGAAACGCCAGATCACGGCGGTGGCCTACGTGGATCTTTCGTCGGGGGCCGATCCCGGCGAGGCCTACGACCGGGCGGCGGCCCGCATCGAAGCCCTTGAGGCCCGCATGCACGCCCCGTTGCCGGCGCACGTCAAGCCGCTGGCCTGGCACGAAGCGAGCGGCGCCGAGCTGGCCACCCGCAGCAACCGGGACCAGGCGGAGTTCCAGGGCGCGGTGGCGACTGCGGCCGAGCACATCGCCGCCGGTGACGTGTTCCAGCTGGTGCTGAGCCAGCGGTTCGAAACCAGGGTGACCCACGACCCCTTCGATCTCTACCGCAGCCTGCGGATGGTCAACCCCTCGCCCTACATGGCGTTCTTCAACTTCGGCGACTGGCACCTGATCGGCTCCAGCCCCGAGGTGATGGTGAAGGCGGAGCCCTGTGCCGAAGGGGTGAAGGCCTCCCTGCGGCCCATCGCCGGCACCCGGCCCCGGGGCGCCGATGACGCCCAGGATGCGGCCCTGGCCGAGGAGCTGCTGGCCGATCCGAAGGAGCGGGCGGAGCACGTGATGCTGGTCGACCTGGGCCGCAACGACCTGGGCCGGGTCTGCCGGGCCGGCACGGTGCAGGTCAGCGAGCTGATGGTGATCGAGAAGTACTCCCACGTGATGCACATCGTCAGTGAGGTGGAGGGGCTGCTGACCGAGGATCACGACATCTGGGACCTGCTGATGGCTTCCTTCCCGGCGGGCACCGTGAGCGGAGCCCCCAAGATCCGCGCCATGCAGCTGATCCACGCCCTCGAACCGGAGGCCCGCGGGCCCTACTCGGGCGTCTACGGGGCGGTGGATCTGGCCGGTGCCCTCAACACCGCCATCACGATCCGCACCATGGTGGTGCTGCCCCACCCCGAGGGCGGCTGGCGGGTGCAGGTGCAGGCCGGTGCCGGGATCGTCGCCGACTCCCGGCCGGAGGCGGAGTACCAGGAGACCCGCAACAAGGCGCGCGGCATGCTCAAGGCTCTTGCCTGCCTGGAGCCCGCCACCGCCGACGCGGCCGGCGTGACGTCATGAGCGCCCCCCTGCTGCTGAAGGGCTTCGAAGTGGAGATGTACACCGGCCGGGCCGACGGCACGGTGGTGGGCTGCTCCGCCGAAGCGGCCGCCGCACTGGCGGGGTTCATGACCGAGCCGGACCACCGCAACCTCGAGTACGTCACCCCGCCCGAGGCCTCCTACATCGCCCAGCTGGAGCTGCTGCTGGAACCGCGCCGGCGCCTGCGCCGCTGGCTCCAGCCCCGCCAGCTGACCCTGCTGCCCGGGAGCACCCTGAGCCTGGGGAACAGCCGCCGCTTCGAGCGCTCCGACCCCGAGAACCCCTACCACGGCTACATCGAGGCCACCTATGGCACCCGGGTGGTGACCGCCAGCGTCCACATCAACCTGGGCCTGACGGAGATGGACGCCCTGTTCGCGGGCCTGCGGCTGCTGCGCTGCGAAGCCTCCCTGCTGCTCGCCCTCAGCGCCAGCTCACCGTTCCTCGACGGGGAGGTCACCGGGGCCCACTCCCAGCGCTGGCTGCAGTTCCCGATCACGCCGCCCCTGGTGCCCCTGTTCCGGGACCACCGCCACTACATCGACTGGATGGAGGAGCAGCTGGCCGCCGGGGCGATGCGCAACGTCCGCCACCTCTGGACGTCGGTGCGGCCCAACGGCGACGACCGCCCCCATGGCCTCAACCGCCTCGAGATCCGCATCTGCGACCTGATCGACGACCCGCTGCTGCTGCTGGCGGTCACCGCCTTCACCGAACTGCGCCTGCAGCAGCTGCTGCAGGATCCCGCGGGCCAGGATCCCCTGGCCGCCGGCCGCTTCGGGGCCGCCGAGCTGGAGGCCATCGCCGATGCCAACGACCGGGCCGCGGCCCGCTCCAGCCTCCAGGCCCGGCTGGTGCACTGGCGCACCGGCGAGACCCTGGAGGCCCGCGCCTGGATCGCCGCCGAACTCGAAGCGATGGCGCCGCTGGCGGCCGAACTGGGGCTGGCCCGGTGGCTGGCGCCCCTCCACGACCTGCTGGCCGGCGGCAACCAGGCGATGCGATGGCTGGCGCGCCATGGGCGCGGCGAAAGCATCGGTGCCATCATCGGCAGCGAAGCCGTGGCTCTCGAACGGCGGGAGAGGGCCCTGGACGCATGGCTGGCGACAGAAGCAGCCCAGGTTCCTGGAGGATCATGAACAGCACCCCCGCGCCCACCGCCCCCATGCGGCTCCACCTGACCGAGCCTTCGGTCGTTCCCGCCGAGGCCTCACCCGGGGTGATCCGACTGCTCACCGAGCGGCTGGAGCTGGTGGAGGACCTCTGGCAAACGGTGCTGCGCAGTGAATGCCCGCCCGAGCAGGTGGAGCGCCTGCTGCGGCTCAAGGAACTGAGCGGTCCGGTGGCGCCGGGCCTGGATCCGGAGGCCCCCTCATCCGTCGACACCGACGGCATCGTGGCCCTGATCAAGGCCATGGACCTGGCCGAGGGCATCGCCGCGGCCCGGGCCTTCTCCCTCTACTTCCAGCTGGTCAACATCCTTGAGCAGCACATCGAGGAGGACAGCTACCTCGAAAGCATCAAGCGGGCCCCCGCCCCCGCCAGCAACGACCCCTTCCTGCCGCCCCTGGCCAGCCAGAGCGATCCGGCCACCTTCCGCCAGCTGTTCGAGCGCCTGCGGGCCCTGAACGTGCCGCCGGGCCAGCTGGAGGGGCTGCTGCGGGAGCTCGACATCCGGCTGGTGTTCACGGCCCACCCCACCGAGATCGTGCGCCACACCGTGCGCCACAAGCAGCGGCGCGTGGCGGCCCTGATCCAGAAGCTGCAGGTGAACGGCCAGGGCAACCCGGACGACAACGACCGGCTGCGCCAGCAGCTCGAGGAGGAGATCCGGCTGTGGTGGCGCACCGACGAGCTGCACCAGTTCAAGCCGTCGGTGATCGATGAGGTCGATTACGCCCTCCACTACTTCCAGCAGGTGCTCTTTGACGCCCTGCCCCAGCTGCGCCAGCGCATCCGCGCCGCCCTGGCCGCCAGCTATCCCGACGTGCAGCCCCCCCGGGACGCCTTCTGCACCTTCGGCTCCTGGGTGGGCTCCGACCGGGACGGCAACCCCTCGGTGACCCCGGACGTGACCTGGCGCACGGCCTGCTTCCAGCGCCAGCTGATGCTGGCCCGCTACATCCAGTCGGTGTCGGTCCTGCGCGACCAGCTCAGCATCTCGATGCAGTGGAGCCAGGTGAGCGCGGCCCTGCTGGAATCCCTGGAGATGGACCGGCTGCGCTTCCCGGAGATCTACGAGGAGCGCGCCGCCCGCTACCGGCTCGAGCCCTATCGGCTGAAGCTGAGCTACACCCTGGAGCGGCTGCGCCTCACCCAGCAGCGCAACCAGCAGCTGGCCGAGGCGGGCTGGGAATCCCCCTGCGACGGGTCCTCCGGCTACGAGGCCGGATTGAGCAGCCTGATGGAGCCGGCCCCACCCCAGGAACTGCACTACGCGTCGGTGGAGGAATTCCGCACCGACCTGGAGCTGATCAAGGAGAGCCTCGATGCCACCGGCCTGAGCTGCGAAGCCCTCCAGGACCTGCTCAGCCAGGTGCACATCTTCGCCTTCTCCCTGGCCAGCCTCGACATCCGCCAGGAGAGCACCCGCCACAGCGACGCCATCGACGAGCTCAGCCGCTACCTGCTGCTGCCGGTGCCCTATGGCGAGATGGACGAGGAGCAGCGGGTGGAGTGGCTGCTGAGCGAACTCAAGACCCGCCGGCCCCTGTTGCCGCCGGCGGCCCGCTGGAGCGCCCCCACCGCCGAGACCTTCGCCGTGTTCCGGATGCTGCAGCGGCTGCAGCAGGAGTTCGGCCGGCGCATCTGCCGCACCTATGTGATCTCCATGAGTCACACGGTGTCGGACCTGCTGGAGGTGGTGCTGCTGGCCAAGGAGGCCGGGCTGGTGGATCCGATGGCCCAGAAATCGGCCCTGCTGGTGATCCCCCTGTTCGAAACGGTCGAGGACCTGCAGGGGGCCCCGGCCGTGATGGGGCGGCTGTTCGCCGACCCCTTCTACCGCCAGCTGCTGATCAGCAACAGCGACGGCGAGCAGCCCCTGCAGGAGGTGATGCTGGGCTACTCCGACAGCAACAAGGATTCCGGCTTCCTCTCCAGCAACTGGGAGATCCACCGGGCCCAGATCGCCCTGCAGTCGCTGGCCGATGCCCACGACGTGGCCCTGCGCATCTTCCACGGCCGCGGCGGCTCGGTGGGACGGGGCGGTGGCCCCGCCTACCAGGCGATCCTGGCCCAGCCCAGCGGCACCCTGAAAGGACGCATCAAGATCACCGAGCAGGGGGAGGTGCTGGCCTCCAAGTACTCCCTGCCGGAGCTGGCCCTCTACAACCTGGAGACGGTCACCACCGCCGTGCTCCAGAACAGCATGGTCAGCACCCCGGTGGACGACACCCCCACCTGGAACGTGCTGATGGAACGGCTCGCGGCCCGCTCCCGCGACCACTACCGGGCGCTGGTCCACGACAACCCCGACCTGGTGGCCTTCTTCCAGCAGGTAACCCCGATCGAGGAGATCAGCAAGCTGCAGATCTCCAGCCGACCGGCCCGGCGCAAGAGCGGCGCCAAGGACCTCTCCAGCCTGCGGGCCATCCCCTGGGTGTTCGGCTGGACCCAGAGCCGCTTCCTGCTGCCCAGCTGGTATGGGGTGGGCACGGCCCTGCAGGCCGAGCTCGATGCCGACGGCGAGCAGATGGAGCTGCTGCAGCTGCTCTACCAGCGCTGGCCCTTCTTCCGCATGCTGATCTCCAAGGTGGAGATGACCCTCTCCAAGGTCGACCTGGAGCTGGCGGGCCATTACGTCACCTCCCTGGGACGTCCCCAGAACAGGGAGGTGTTCGCCCAGATCTTCGAGGCGATCGCCCGCGAGTTCGCCCTCACCCACTCCCTGGTGCTGCGCATCAGCAACCACAGCCGGCTCCTTGACGGCGACCCGGCTCTGCAGCTGTCGGTCGACCTGCGCAACCGCACGATCATCCCCCTGGGCTACCTGCAGGTGGCGCTGCTGCGCCGGCTGCGGGAGCAGAAACGGCAGCCGCCCATGAGCGAAGGGCCGGGCGACGGGCCGGGAGGCGGCGGCGACGGCCGCACCTACAGCCGCAGCGAGCTGCTGCGCGGCGCCCTGCTCACCATCAACGGCATCGCCGCCGGCATGCGCAACACGGGCTGATTCCCTGGACTCTCTGTTGATCCCCTTCCGCAGCCAGCCCCCGACTCCACGCCTGCGGGAGGGTTACGCCCTGCTGCAGCAGCACGACCCCGATCCGGCCGGCCTCAACCACCTGCTGGTGGCCTGCGGGGATGGCCCCCGCAGCCCGGAGCGCTGGCAGCGGGTGCTGGAGCGCAGCACCTGGCATCTGGTGGTGCTCAACCCCCTCGGCCGGCTGGTGGGTTTCGTGCGCGCCACCAGTGACCAGGCCCTCAATGCCAACCTCTGGGACCTGATGGCCGATCCGGCCGACCCCTGCCGGGACGAGGTCATCGGCGCCCTGGTGCAGGCCGCCCTGGCCCGTCTGCGGCGGGAGCTGAGCGGCTGCAGCATCTCCCTGTCCGCCCCGCCCGAGGCGGTGACCGCCCTCACCCGGGCCGGGTTCGTGGTCGACCCCGGCGGAATCCGGGCGATGGGCCTCAACCTGCGGAGCAGTGAAGAGGGGTGAGGGTGACTGGGCTGACGAGCATGGAGGGACTCGAACCCCCGACATTCAGAACCGGAATCTGACGCTCTATCCAACTGAGCTACATGCCCTGCCACGGTGGTTCCGGCCCCCTGGGGGACCTTGGCCGCCGATGGGGGTACCTTAGCGGCTGACCGCCCCAGAACCATCCGGCTGCACCGCCTGGACTTCCGGCATTTCCGCAACATCGACGGCCTGCAGCTGACGCTGGAGGCACCCCGGCTGCTCGTCATCGGCAGCAACGGCCAGGGCAAGTCGAACCTGCTGGAGGGGGTGGAGCTGCTCACCAGCCTGCGCTCCCACCGCTGCAGCGTCGACCGGGATCTGATCGGCCACGGGCACCCCTGCAGCCGGCTGGGCGCCCTCACCGATGAGGCCGACAGCCTGCAGCTGGAGCTGCGGCGCAGCGGCGGACGCCAGGCGTTCCGCAACGGCAAGCGGCTGGAGCGTCAGCTCGACCTGATCGGCCCCCTGCGCTGCGTCGGCTTCAGCGCCCTCGACCTGGACCTGGTGCGCGGGGAGCCCGCCCTGCGGCGCCAGTGGCTGGACCGGGTGGTGCTGCAGCTGGAGCCGGTCTACGGAGCCCTGCTGAGCCGCTACGGGCGCCTGCTGCGCCAGCGCAGCCAGCTGCTGCGCCGGGGCCTCGGTGCCGAAACGCGCCAGGAGCTGCTGGAGGCCTTCGATCAGCAGATGGCCCTGGTCGGCGCCCGCCTGCACCGCCGCCGCCAGCGGGCCCTGCGGCGCCTGGAGCCACTGGCGGTGGCCTGGCAGCAACGCATCGGCGGGGCCGGCGAACCGCTCCAGCTCGACTACGTCAGCGGCACCGAGCTGGCGGAGGCCAGCGACGAGGAGGGCCCCTGGCGCCAGGCCCTGGAGGAGCAGCTGCGCCGGCAACGGCCCCAGGAGGAGCGCCTCGGCCAGTGCCAGGTGGGTCCGCACCGCGACGAGGTGGCCCTGCTGATCGGCGGCCAGGCCGCGCGGCGCTACGGCTCCGCCGGCCAGCAGCGCACCCTGGTGCTGGCCCTGAAGCTGGGGGAACTGGAGCTGGTGGGCCAGGTCGTGGGCCAGCCGCCGCTGCTGCTGCTCGACGACGTGCTGGCCGAACTCGACCCGGGGCGCCAGCAACTGCTGCTGGAGGCGGTGGGGGACGGCCACCAGTGCCTGGTGAGCGCCACCCACCTGGAGGCCTTCAGCACGGGCTGGCGGGCCCGCAGCCAGGTGGTGGAACTGCGCAGCGGAGCGCTGGTGGCCTGAGGGCCGAACTCCCTGCTGCCGCAGGCAGCCTGGCGAACCTCGGTTCCGCGCTCCGGCACGTATGGTGAGGCCTGTTTGACCGGATTCGATGAACCAGACCCTTTCCAGCCTGCATCCCAACCCGGGATGGAAGCCCGCCGCCTCCCCCACCCACCCGATTGCACACCCCGTCTCCGCCCCAGGCGACACCACCGACGCGGTAGGGAAACACTGCATCCTCGAGCTCTACGACTGCGACTGCGCACGGCTCGATGACGAAGCTTTCCTCAGGGACACCATCACGACAGCAGCCAGACGTGCCGGTGCGACCCTGCTCAACCTGATCACCCACCGCTTCGAACCCCAGGGCGTCACGGGGCTCGCCCTGCTGGCGGAATCCCACATCTCCATCCACACCTGGCCCGAATCGGGCTATGCGGCCGTGGACGTGTTCACCTGCGGTGACCACACGATGCCGGAACGGGCCTGCCAGGTGCTGTGGGAGGAGCTGGGGGCCGGCCGCCACAAGCTCACCAGCTTCCGGCGCGAGACGCCCGAAGCCCTGGCCGACAGCCAGAGGGAGCCCCACCTCGCCAGCGCCTGAGCGCCGGTGCATCCACCACCGACTGCCGGGGACACTCTCCCCGGCAGATTTTCTGCGTCCATCACTGGCCAGGTCGCTCCTCAGTCCCGCTCCGGTGTCAGGGCGCGGTTCAGCTTGCCGCTGACCAGCCCCTCGAGGTCGAGGGCCACGGCGCTGAATCCCATCCCCAGGAACGCCGCCACCAGCTCGGGGCGCAGTTCGCCTTCGGCCAGGCGCTCCAGTGCCGCCGGTAATGCGGCTGCGGGGATCTCGATGCGGGCCGTCTCCCCCTGGCTGCGCACCCGCAGTTCGCGAAAGCCGCGCTGGCGCAGCCACTCCTCGGCGGCGGCCACCCGGGTCAGCCGCGTCGCGCTGATCGGTTCGCCGTAGGGGAAGCGGGAGGCGAGGCAGGGCTGGGCCGGCTTGTCCCACCAGGGCAGACCAAGGGCCCGGGAGAGCTGGCGCACCCCCGCCTTGTCGATGCCGGCCTCCGCCAGGGGGGAGCGCACCCCGAACTCCCGGGCGGCACGGATCCCGGGCCGGTGGTCGCCCAGGTCGTCGAGGTTGACGCCATCGAGCACCTGGGCCCCTTCGGCGGCGGCGGCAATGGGGGCCAGCAGGCGGTGCAGCTCCCGTTTGCAGGCGTAGCAGCGATCCTGGGGGTTGCTGGTGTAGGCGGGGTCGGCCAGCTCCGCGGTGGTCAGTTCCCGGTGGCGCAGCCCCAGCCAGCGGGCCTGGTCGCTGGCCTCGCGGCGCAGGTGGGGGGCCAGGGCCGGCGAGACGCCTGTGACCGCCAGGGCCCGCTCCCCCAGCCGGTCGCCGGCCAGGGCGGCCACCAGGGCGCTGTCGACACCGCCGGAGTAGGCCACCACCACCTGGGGAAAGGCGTCGAGCTGGCGGCAGAGCGACTCCAGACCCCTCTCCAGCGGAGCCGGCAGGGCTTCGAGCAGGCTGAGGCGGCGGGTGGCTGGCATGGCCTCGATCCTGGCAAGGCTGGGTAGCATCCGGGTCAGCTCTGCCCGCCGCTGCTCCCCGCCACCCGCCGATGACCCCCGCCGCCCGCAGCACCCAGACCCCGCAGCGCGGCACTGGGCGAGGCATCGGCATCCGCACCGCCGCCGGCAGCGACGAGCGGGCCCACGGCCAGCTGCACGTCTACGACGGGGAGGGCAAGGGCAAGAGCCAGGCGGCCCTGGGGGTGGTGCTGCGCACCATCGGGCTGGGCATCTGCGAGCAGAAGCGCACCCGGGTGCTGCTGCTGCGGTTCCTGAAGGGCCCCGGTCGCGCCTACGACGAGGACAGTGCCATCGAGGCCCTGCAGCAGGGCTTCCCCCACCTGATCGATCAGGTGCGCACCGGCCGCGGCGACCACTTCAGCGCCGAGGAGGCCACCCGCTTCGACCATCAGGAGGCCCAGCGGGGCTGGGACATCGCCAAGGGGGCCATCGCCAGCAACCTCTATTCGGTGGTGGTGCTCGACGAACTCAACCCCGTGCTCGATCTGGGCCTGCTCGACACCGAGGAGGTGGTGCGCACCCTGGCCACCAAGCCGGCGGGGATGGAAATCATCTGTACCGGTCGGGGGGCGCCGCGCCAGCTGGTGCAGCTGGCCGATCTGCACTCGGAGATGCGGGCCCACAGCGGCCCCCAGCAGGGTCTCGAGGGCCTGGAGATCTACACCGGGGAAGGCAAGGGGAAATCCACCAGCGCCCTGGGCAAGGGACTGCAGGCCATCGGGCGGGGCATCAGCCAGGACAAGAGCCACCGGGTGCTGATCCTGCAGTGGCTCAAGGGCGGGGCGGGCTACACCGAGGACGCGGCCATCGCCGCCCTGCGCGAGAGCTACCCCCACCTGGTGGACCACCTGCGCTCCGGGCGCGACGCCATCGTCTGGCGGGGCCAGCAGCAGCCGATCGACTACGTGGAAGCGGAACGGGCCTGGGAGATCGCCCGAGCCGCCATCGCCAGCGGCCTCTACAAGACCGTGATCCTCGACGAGCTCAATCCCACCGTGGACCTGGAGCTGCTGCCGGTGGAGCCGATCGTCCAGACCCTGCTGCGCAAGCCCACCGAAACGGAGGTGATCATCACGGGCCGCTGCAAGAGCCGGCCGGCCTACTTCGACCTGGCCAGCGTCCACTCGGAGATGGTGTGCCACAAGCACTACGCCGAGCGGGGTGTCGACCTCAAACGCGGCGTCGATTACTGATCCTGGCGGTCAGGGGACTGCCGTTCAGGGGTTCCCGGGTCCATCGGCCCGCTCGAGCTCCAGCTGATCCTCCTCGAGCATCACCACTTCCTCCGAGGCGATGAACCGCCCCAGCAGCAGGCCCACCAGCAGGGCCACGTAGAGGGTGCTGGCGACGCTGAGGAGGATCACGAAGCGCTCCCCCACCGCATTGGACGGCAGCACATCGCCGTAGCCGACGCCGGCGATGGTGACGAAGCTGAAGTAGGTGAGCCGGTCGAGCAGCAGCTGGTGGCTGGCGGCCGCCCCGAGGCTGAAGCTGCCGGGGACGAGCACCTGGGTGGCCGTGGCCAGCACGCCGCCGGTGAGCCCCAGGTGCAGATAGCCGGCCGCGGCCCCGGCCATCACCAGCCCGTTGACCCGCGGCACCCGGGCCAGCAGGCGCACCAGCCGCAGGGAGGTGGCCAGGAAGAAGAGGCTGAGCAGCACCATCTCCACGGCGCGGAACAGGCCGCCGGGCCAGGTCCCCATGGCCACCGGCACCCAGAGCCCCAGGCCCCCCACCAGCCCGATCCCCCGGAAGATCTCCTGGCGCAGGCGGGCGTAGGTCACCCCGGCGATCACCGGCAGGGTCTGGATTGACTGCAGGATCAGCAGGTTGAAGACCAGGGCCAGGAGCACATTGGCCGGCCAGCCCCGCGTGGCCGTCAGCGGCATCACCAGGATGGGCAGCAGGGCCGTCAGCAGAAGCGGCAGGAAGCGCTTCTCAAGGGCGATCAGGCGGCGGGCTTCCTGGCGGCGGCGCTCCAGCCACCGCTGCCTGGCGGGGGAGGAGGGGTCAGTAGCGCGGAACGTCAGGATCCACCTCCTGGCTCCAGGCGTCGATGCCGCCCTGCACGTTGACCCCCTCGATGCCGTGGCGGGCCAGGGCAATCAGGGCCTTGGCGGAACGTCCCCCCAGCTTGCAGTGGACGTACAGCCGCTTGCCGCTGGCGAGGCGCCGCACCTCCTCGATCGCCTCGCCGCTCTCGATGCGATCGAGGGGCACCAGCACGGCGCCGGGGATCACGGCGATCTCGGCCTCCGGCGGATTGCGTACATCCAGCAGGAGCAGCTCGTCCCGGGGACCGTCGAGCAGGGCCTTGAGTTCGGTGACGGTGATCGTGGCCACGCTGCCCGCCTCCTCCTGGCCGGGGGCCGAGCCACCGACGCCGCAGAACTCCTGGTAATCGATCAGCCTGTCGATCACGGGACGCTCCGGGTTGGGGCGCAGCTTCAGCTCCCGGAAGCTCATCTTGAGGGCATCGAAGAGCAGCAGGCGGCCACTGAGGCTGGTGCCGATGCCGGTGATGAGCTTCACCGCCTCGGTGGCCTGGATCACGCCGATGATCCCGGGAAGCACCCCCACCACACCGCCTTCGGCGCAGGAGGGCACCATGCCCGGCGGCGGCGGCTCGGGGAAGAGGTCGCGGTAGTTGGGCCCACCCTCGAAGTTGAACACCGTGGCCTGGCCCTCGAAGCGGAAGATCGATCCGTAGACGTTGGGCTTGCCCAGCAGCACGCAGGCGTCGTTGACCAGGTAGCGGGTCGGGAAGTTGTCGGTGCCGTCGCAGACGATGTCGTAGCCGGCGATGATCTCCAGGGCGTTCTCACTGCTGAGGGCCGTTTCGTAGAGATCCACCTGGCAGTGGGGATTGATCTCGTGGATCCGGGCCTTGGCGGATTCGATCTTGGGCTTGCCCACCCAGCTGGTGCCGTGGATCACCTGGCGCTGCAGGTTGCTGTGGTCCACCACGTCAAAATCGACGATGCCCAGGCGGCCGACGCCAGCGGCGGCCAGGTAAAGGAGAAGGGGGGAGCCGAGGCCGCCGGTGCCGACGCACAGCACCGAGGCCGCCTTGAGCCGCTTCTGCCCCTCCATGCCGATCTCCGGCAGGATCAGGTGGCGCGAGAAGCGCACCACCTCATCGGGGCTCAGCTGGACGGCGCTGGTGTCAGGAGGAAGCATGGCAGCGAAGGCCCACGTCGCTCGAATCGTCCATTCTCCACGCCAGCGGCCGGGGAGGGCCGTGCTCCGGCAGCCACCAGCAGGCCAGGGACCACTGGGTGTCCCCGTCGGCCGGCGCCGCGGCGGGGCCATCAGCCTGCCCCAGGATCAGCATCAGCGTGGGGGCAAAGGCGAGCGAGCGGTCCAGGGCCGAGGGCAGCGGCGCCGAGCGCGGGTGGCTGTGGGCCGAGCCCAGGACCGTCAGGCCCCGGGCCCGGGCCCACTTCTGCGCCTGCAGCTGCTCGCGGGGGTCAAGGGCGAAACGGCGACGACGCTCCGGCGGCGGCTCCCAGGCATTGAGACAGGGCCAGACGTGGTCGATCCGCCAGGGGTCGCGGCGACCCAGCAGCAGGGCACAGCCCTCTTCGGGGGCGGCGGCCAGCAGGACGGCCTCCAGCACCGTCAGCGCCTGCCGACCGAGGCACAGCTCCTCTGGCGTCGGTGGGTCCACACCGGTACGTTATGCGTCATTCCGTCAGGAGACCGCTCCTTCCATGATCGACAGCACGACCGAGGTGAAGGAGACCATGCAGGACGACACCACCAGCAGCTCCGCCGCAGAGGCTGATTTCAGCGAGCGCTACAGCGACGTGATCGGCAAGATCAACGAAACCCTCGACAAGGTCGACTGGAGCCAGGTCGGTCGGATCGGCAAGGCCTCCGGTGTACTGCTGGCCGTGATCGTGGCCCAGATCCTGATCAAGGGCGTGCTCGACACCATCAACCTGCTGCCCATCGTCCCCGGGCTGCTGGAGCTGCTCGGCCTGGTGGTGGTCGGCAACTGGAGCTGGAACAACCTCACCACCGGCGAAAAGCGCTCGGCGGTGATGGCGAAGATCCAGACCCTGCGCAAGGAATATCTGAGCTGAGCGCCGCTCCGTCCGCATCAGGGGGGGCGTGAACCTTTCTCACGCCCCGTCCGCCCTCTCGCCGCGCTCCACCAGGGCATCGAGGCAGGCCGCGCTCTGGCCCACGTAGCTGCCACCGAACAGGTTGGCATGGTTGAGCAGGTGATACAGGTTGTAGAGGTCGCGCCGCGCACGGTGCCCTGAAGGCAGGGGCCAGGTGTGCTGGTACCCCTCGAAGAAGGCCTCGGGAAAGCCTCCGAACAGGCGCGCCATGGCCAGGTCCACTTCCCGGTCGGCCCGGTGCACCGCCGGATCGAAGATCACGCCCTGGCCATCGCCGCTGATGGCCGCATTGCCGCTCCAGAGATCCCCGTGCACCAGGCAGGGATCGGGGTGGTGGTCCGCCAGCCACTGTCCGGCGCGCTCCAGCAGCACGGAGGCCTGCCGCAGCGGCTGGCCGCTGCGGGCCAGGTGCTCCAACTGGGGAGCCAGCCGTCGTTGCACGAAGAAACGGCCCCAGTCCGCCTCCCAGCCGTTGCGTTGCGGGAAGGAGCCGATCACGTTGTCCCGGGGCCAGCCGAAGGCGGCCCCGACCCGATCCTCCGCCACGCAGCGGCGGGTCAGGCTGCGGCGGTGCAGCGCAGCCAGCGCTGCCCCCAGGCGGCGCCACTGCGGCTCATGAGCCGCAGAACGGCCGCGCGCCAGGTCGAGCCAGGGGAGCACCAGGACAGTCGAAGGTCCCGACATCCCGCAGGCCAGGGGGACGGGCACCCGTGGGCCCTCGTCACCCGCCGCCGCCGCGAGGGCCCGCAGGCCATCGGCTTCCGCCTCCAGAAGGGGCAAGGAGGAGGCGCCATTGGTTTTGGCAAACAGCCGGCGGCCATCAGCCAGATCCAGTCGCCAGGCGTTGTGGATGCAGCCACCACCCACCGGTGTCCAGCCGACAGGCTCGACACCGAGCTGCTCGGCCAGCCAGGGGATCAGGGTGGCGGGGTGGGCCATGGAAGCGCCGAAATGCATGGGTTTTGCCGCTTTCCAAAGGGCCAGATCCGCCCCAAACGGCCGAGGCTTCAATCCCAACACATCCATCGGGCCCCGTCCAGCAAGTCATGTGAAACTCGCTTGACCAGACTGAAGATTCCATCCGATATTCAGATGATCCGTAGAGACAGGAAAGACGCCGATGACCCCAACAACCAGCATCCGGAATTCCCGTGATTCATCCCGCGAGCTGCAGGTTGAATTTGCCATTGTTCTTCATTGGGTGGGTGTCGCCATCCTGGCCTACTTCCTGGTCGAGCTGGCCTTCCAGGCCTGGCCCGTAGCCCTCCTCCAGCCGGCCTGGCTGGACGTCATGATTGGATTTCTTGTCAGCCGAGGCATCACGCCGCTCACGGGAGCGCTGCTGGTGGCAGCGGCTTCCGTTCTGAACCCCCAGTCCAGACCACTGGCCAACCGTGCGGTGCTGTTGCGGCGCTTGGCGAGCTGGGTGGCGTTGGGCTATCTGCTTCTGATCCCCGTTCAGATCTATTCCGGCGCGAAACTGCTGCAAACCAGGAAACAGGAGTCAACCCAACTGTTCACCCAGGCATCCAGAGCCGTCGAAGCCATCCGCAAAGCCAACACCCCCGCGGACCTCCGCAGGGCCTACGAACAGGTCCCGGGTAACAAGGTGCCACTTCCCGACCCATTGCCCCAACCTTTCCCGGTGATCCGGGAGCGCCTGGCTGAAGCCATCAGTGCCAACACCAAGCGGGCCGAATACGAGTTCGGCAACAACATGTCCAGTGTGTGGCAACGCTCTCTGGGCCTGGCTTTTGGGAACACGCTGAGGGTTCTGATCCTGTTCCTCGGCTTTGCTGCCATCGGTCGCCGATCCCCGCATCACGCCACCCTGCTGCAGGGCCTTCTGGTCCGCCATCAGGGAAGAATGGCGAATGGCCAGTCGCACGGACGCCATCATTTCGATGGTGTCATTGACAAGAAATGGATGGAGACCGAAGACGAGCAATCACGCGGCTGATGCCACCAGCGGTTGATCACACCCGACGGCTCCTACCGCTGGATGGGCACACCTCAGCCACCCATCGACAGGTTCGCGGCAAGGCTTCGTCCGGGAACATCCAATCGATGGACAGAACAACGCCAATCCATGGATGTGTTGGCCCCCATGCAGCCAAGCTGTCCACGAAAGATCATCCCCGATCACGACAGGCCAAAAAAAATCCCTGGCCATGGCCAGGGATTGGGGTGAAGGGATCAGACCGGAACAGGAGGATCAAATCCCGTTCAGACCGCCCTTGAGCCTGACTTGATCCGGGTCCTCAACCGACGGCTGAAGCCGAAGGCCATCGCGGCACCAAGGATGGGAAGGGGGCCGGGAACTGGATCAGGAGCACCCCCGGGCCTCTGGCTGAAGAAGTTGTTCGCCGTTGAAACCGCAGAGTTGCCCGTCGCGAAGAGAATATCCTCAATGTTGAGGGAGGTGACTCCAGCAGCGAACAGATAATCAACAGGCGCGGGATTCCCATTGATGGAGGTCAGGGAAGTGGCTCCGCCTGTCCAGCTCACATTCTTCGTCACCGTGCAGCCCCCGAGGGCTGGGAAGACGCAGCCGGAGTCGAGTCCAACGGCAGCAAACTCGAACCCGGGTTGAATGATCGAGATGGTGTAAGAGATCGATCCGGCCTGGGTCGGAGGATCAATGACACTGCCAAAGTCATAGGCAAGGTCGAAGTTATTGAATCGGATTTCAGTGTCAGCACCCACGCCAGAACAGACGATGTTGCTGACTGTCTTATCGCCGAATGTCAGGTCAGAAGGCGAACCACAGGTGGTGGTCTGAACGGCCTTGGCCGAACCAGCTGACAGACCGGTGACAGCGGCTGCAACCACCACGGCACCAAACAGTGACTTTGAAAGGATCAATCGCCGATCATCACGCCGAAACGCACGTAAGACAGGGAACAAAATCTTCATGGCTGTATACGTAATGAGGACCAATGTGGCATTCAACCACCCGTGACCGTATCACGTTTCAGTGTTGGCAAAATAGCCACCGGCCCCGGGCCGCGAAACGATCAACTCCTGACAGTGCTGATCCATCCAGATGTGTGCTAGGCGCCTGTCCCACAAGCCAGATCCATTGCAGCACGATGTTTTTTGGCCGACACGGCATGCGCAGGAGCTGCGGGCACCCCCTCGACCGAAGGGGCTTTCATCTCCCTTGAGACGATGACGATTGCAGGGAGGTCATGAAATCAATAAGCCCCAACATTGGATCGACGCTCTTGTGATGTACATCCGCACCACAACTGCATCGGTGCCCTGCGCGCCCTCCAGCCCACCAGCGGCCGGCTCCGATCTGCCAACATCAGCCTGAGGCACAGATGCAGCGTTGAACCCCAGCGGAAGTGGCCAGACGGACGCGGTGGTGGTGGGCGCCGGCATCGCCGGCCTGACGGCGGCGGCCCTGCTGGCGAAGCAGGGCCTGCAGGTGGAGTTACTCGAGGCCCATCACCAGAGCGGTGGCTGCGCCGGCACCTTCCGGCGTGGTCCCTACGTGTTCGACGTGGGGGCCACCCAGGTGGCGGGGCTGGAGCAGGGGGATGGCACCCCCGCCGGCATCCATGCCCGCCTGTTCCGCCATCTGGGGGTGGCACCACCGGCGGCGGTGCCCCTGGACCCCGGCTGCGTGGTGGATCTGGCCGACGGCCGCGAGCCGGTGTCGATCTGGCGCAACCCGCAGCGCTGGCGGCAGGAACGGTTGCGACAGTTCCCTGGCAGCGAACGGTTCTGGGACCTCTGCGACGTCCTGCACCGGGCCAACTGGGCCTTCGCCTCGCGGGATCCGGTGCTGCCGCCGCGCTCCTGGTGGGATCTGGGCCAGCTGCTGGGCGCCCTGGGGGCGGGAACTCTGGCCAGCGGCCTGCTCACCACCGCCACCATCGCCGACCTGCTGCGGCTGACCGGCTGCGGCGGCGACCGGCGGCTGCGGCGCTTCCTGGATCTGCAGCTGCGGCTCTATTCCCAGGAACCGGCGGATCGCACCGCCGCCCTTTACGGGGCCACGGTGCTGGCAATGGTGCAGGAACCGCTCGGGCTCTGGCACCTGGAGGGGTCGATGCAGGCGCTCAGCGAAGCCCTGGAGGGCGCCCTCGCCCAGCACGGCGGGCGGCTGCGACGGCGGCACCGGGTGGAGCGGCTGCAGCCGCCGGAGCGGCCCGGGGGCGAGTGGCGGATCGCGGGCCGGCGTGGCGGTGGCCCACCCGGCGCCAGGAACCCAGCGGGGGGGGCGTTCCACCTCAGCCCCCCCGAGGGGGTCGTCAGGCTGCCCCCCCAGACCCCGCCGGCCCTGCTCGGGGATTCGCTCCCCCCCGGCTAACGGGGGCGG
>NZ_JAGQBM010000044.1:0-26253 GCF_024345635.1 Cyanobium sp. Lug-B | reverse complement strand
CCGGACGGGGCAGCGGCGCCAGGTCGGGGAAGAGCCTCCGGAACTCCTCCGCGTGGGGGGTGATCCAGGTGGGGCCCCGGCGCGTCCGGAGCCAGTCGCTGCCCAGGGCCGCCAGGCGATTGAGACCATCGGCATCGAGCACCAGCAGGCCCTCGAAGTCGGCCAGGTCCTGCCAGCGCTGCCGTTCCTGGGCGTCGATCGCCGCCGCTGGCGGTCCGCCGGCGGGGTCGATCCCCCCCAGACCGGGCCCCAGCAGCACGGCATCCAGACGATCCAGCCAGCCCTCGCCCAGATCCGCCAGGGCCAGCCCCCCGGCCGGGGTGGCCCCCAGGCCGGGCTCGAGCACCACATGGGGATGGATCTGCCAGAGGTGGGGGGTGATCTCCTGGGGGAGGGCGGCCCGGAGGCTGCCGCACCCGGAGGCCGTGGCGCCGGCCAGGGCCAGGTGGGCGGCCCCCCGGAAGCGGCGGCTGCCGGCGACGACCAGCAGGCGGCCGCGGGCGTATTTGCCGGCGGCCGGATCCGGCACGGGCCAGGGGGCTGAGGACGGGTCGGCGGGCCCCAGGCCCAGCAGCGGCTCGCCACCGGGCTGGACCAGGAGAGCGGCCGGCAGCCCCAGGTCGATGCGCTCCAGCCGTCCCACCCAGCGCAGGGCGGCGTCCTGGACCAGGCCCCGCTTGATCAGGCCGATGGTGTAAGTGGTGGCGGCCGTGGCGGCCACGCCACCGAGCAGGACACCGTCATCGGCGTCCAGGCCGGTGGGCACATCGATCGCCACCAGGGCGCCGGGCCGCCTTCGCTGCCGCTCCTCCAGCAGGGCTTCGATCAGCGGGCCGGCCGGGCGGTGCTGGCCGATGCCGAACAGGGCATCCACCCAGAGGGCCGGATCCTCCGGGTCGGGCGGGGCCTCCAGCAGGGGGATGCCGAGCCAGCGGGCATGGCGCAGGTGGGCCTCGGTGAGGGGCCGGCGGCGCTCGAAGGGGCACCAGATCCGCACCCGGCCTCCGGCCAGGTGCCATTCCCGGGCCACCACCAGCCCATCGCCGCCGTTGTGGCCCGGTCCCACCAGCACCAGCAGGCCGTCCTGCCGGTCCCGGCCCGGCCGTTCCGCCAGGCGGCGGCTCAACGCCAGGGCGGCCTTCTCCATCAGGGCCTCCACCGGCAGTCCGCTGGCGAACAGCTCCTGCTCGATGGCGGCCATGGCCGCGCCGCTCACCAGGACGTGATCGGCATCCGCCGGCGGCCAGGCGGTGGGCAGCGGCCCGAGGTTCACAGCGGCCCGAGCGGTGCTCTCCCATGATGGAGGCGTCCGCTCGTTCCATCCATCGGGATCCTTGAGCCCCACCGCCGCCACGGTCTCCGTTCCGCCTGAGTCCACCGCCCACCCCCCCGCCGGCAGCCCCGAGGTGGCGGAGGTGCTGGGACGGCTTGGCGACTGGCCCGGTGAACGGCGCGTGGCGGTGGGCCTCTCCGGCGGCGTCGACAGTTCCCTGACCGCGGCCCTGCTGGTGGCGGCCGGCTGGGAGGTCGAGGGCCTCACCCTCTGGCTGATGAGCGGCAAGGGCGCCTGCTGCGCCGAGGGTCTGGTGGATGCGGCCGGCATCTGCGACCAGCTGGGGGTTCCCCACCACGTGGTCGATTCCCGGGCCCGCTTCCAGGAGCAGATCGTCGATTTTCTGGTGGAGGGGTACGGCGAGGGCCTCACCCCCCTGCCCTGCTCCCGCTGCAACCGGGCGGTGAAGTTCGGCCCGATGCTGGAGTGGGCCGAGGCGGAGCGCGGCATCGGCCGCCTCGCCACGGGCCACTACGCCCGGCTGCGCCAGGGGGACCCCCAGGACGGCCGCCATCAGCTGCTGCGGGGCCTCGATGCCCACAAGGACCAGAGCTACTTCCTCTACGACCTGCCCCAGTCGGTGCTGGGCCGGCTGGTCTTCCCCCTCGGTGAACTCACCAAGGAGGCCACCCGGGCCGAGGCGGCACGCCTCGGCCTGCGCACCGCCGCCAAGCCCGAAAGCCAGGATCTCTGTCTGGCGGATCACCATGGGTCGATGCGGGCGTTCCTGGATGCCTACCTGGCGCCCCGCCAGGGTGAGATCGTTCTGGCGGACGGCACGGTGCTCGGCCAGCACGACGGCATCGAACACTTCACCATCGGCCAGCGCAAGGGGCTGGGGGTGGCCTGGAGCGAACCCCTCCATGTGGTGCGGCTGGATGGGGCCATGAACCGGGTGGTGGTGGCGCCCCGGCGGGAGGCGACCCGCCTGGCCTGTCTGGTAGGCGCCATCAACTGGGTGTCGATCACGCCGCCCAGCGCACCTATCGAGGTGGAGGTGCAGGTGCGCTACCGGAGCCTGCCGGAGCGGGCCCTGCTGACGCCCCTGCCCGAGACGGCCGCCGACCATGCCGCCGGACGGCCCCACCGGGCCCGGCTCGACTTCGCC
Source organism: Cyanobium sp. Lug-B (assembly GCF_024345635.1). Lineage (NCBI taxonomy): Bacteria > Bacillati > Cyanobacteriota > Cyanophyceae > Synechococcales > Prochlorococcaceae > Cyanobium > Cyanobium sp. Lug-B. The sequence continues at coordinate 23,812 of NZ_JAGQBM010000044.1, read as the reverse complement.
GAGCCCCAGTTCTCGGTGGCTCCGGGGCAGGCGGCGGTGGTCTACAGCGGCGAGGTGCTCCTCGGAGGCGGGCTGATTCAGGCCGACGCCTGACGGCTCTCGCTGCGGAACCGGTTCATCGCCGATTCGATCACCACGTGCATGTCCATGTACTTGTATTCGGAGAGACGGCCGCCGAAGATCACGTTCTCCGTTCCCTGGGAGAGGTCGTGATAGCGGCGATAGAGCTCCTGGTTGCGGGGATCGTTGACCGGGTAGTAGGGAATGGCGTCGCCGCTGCAGGGGCGGGGGTACTCCCGGGTGATCACGGTGACGGGGGAGCTGGAGCCTTCGAAGTGCTTGTGCTCGATGATGCGGGTGAAGGGCTCGCGCATGTCGCAGTAGTTGATCACCGCATTGCCCTGGACGTTGTCGGTCTCCACCACGGCGTTGTCGAACTCCAGGGAGCGGTACTCCAGCCGCCCCAGCGCGTAGTCGAAGTACTGGTCGATGCAGCCGGTGTAGACCACCTTGTGGGCCAGCCGCTCCAGCGGGGTGCGCTGCGTGAAGTAATCGACGTTGAGGCGGACCTCAATGCCCTCCAGCATGGCCTCAAACAGGGCTGTGTAACCCCCGATCGGGATCCCCTGGTAGCGGTCGGAAAAATAGTTGTTGTCGTAGGTGAAGCGCAACGGCAGCCGCTTGATGATGAAGGCAGGCAGCTCACGGGGATGCTTGCCCCACTGTTTGCGGGTGTAGTAGCGGATCAGGGTTTCGTAGATATCCTTCCCCACCAGGGACAGGGCCTGCTCTTCTAGGTTGGTGGGTTCGCCGCTGAAGCGCTGGGAGGCGATCTTCTGCCGGGCTTCTGCGGGCGTCCGGGTCTGCCAGAGCTCGTAGAAGGTATTCATGTTGAAGGGGAGGGAGTATAGCTTGTCTCCGGAGATCGCCTTGGGGGAGTTGATGTAGCTATTGAATTCCGCAAACCTGTTGACGAAAGCCCAGACGGTCTTGTTGCTGGTGTGAAAGATGTGGGCACCGTAGCGGTGAACGTTGATGCCTTCCAGCTTCTCCGTATAGCAATTGCCACCGATGTGGGAGCGGCGGTCGACCATCAGGCAGCGCTTGCCAGCATCGGTGGCCAGTCGGGCAAAGGTGGCGCCGAACAGGCCGCAGCCGACGATCAGATAATCGTAGGTGGGCGAGTCTGATTCCTGGGAGGTCACAGATCAGCGAAAATCCTTCAGGTCGACGGGCAGAAGGTTTTCGATCGACTGCTGGATCTCCGGGGGCTCCTGCATGCCATAGGTGGCGAAGATGTTGATGCCGCTGCTGGTGCACTTCTTGCAGAGTTCGCTGCCGTAGCGCTTCGCCTGCATCACCTGGTAGGGGGTGTCCAGGTAGTTGGCGATTGAAGGGGCGGATGGGGACTGCACGCAGCAGACCGAGAAGTTCCCCTCGTGGTCGAGGCACACCTGGGATTCGCGCATGAAGCAGTTCTGGGACCGGTGATTGCCGATGGCCTGCTGCACCAGCTGGGGGCTGTAATAGATGTATTCGAGTTCCGGGGGGATCGTTTCCAGCCCGTCGAACATCTTGTCGATGGGCATGTAATAGGCGTGGTAGGGGCTGAATTTCATCCCCAGCTTGTCGCAGAAGTGCTTGAACAGATGCACCTCATGCAGGTTCTGCTTGTGCACCAGATAGCGCACGTCGATGTTCTGGAAGCATTCCCAGTCGCCGAGGGTTTCGGAGATGCGGATCAGGTTGGCGAGCACCGGTTCGATCCGGCCGCCCTTGTGGTTGATCTGGTAGGTGCGCTGGGTGAAGCCCGACACCGTGATCGTGAAATTCCAGAGGCGCAGGGGCTTGAGCAGGGACCAGTCGTAGTCGTAATTGAGGTTGGAGGAGATGCCGCAGGGGACGCCATGGCTCTCGGCGCAGGCAATCAGTTCGTGGAGCTTGGAATGGAGCGTGGGCTCCGTCCAGTTGTACAGGCCGAAACGGCAGTTGCCGTTCGTGTCGGCCTTGGCCTTCAGGCAGATCTTCTCGAACAGCTCGATCGGCATTTCCGTCAGCTTCTGGCCGATGCTGTTGGTGAATTCGGGCATGCCGACCGGACAGGCCGTGCAGCGGAGATTGCAGCCACTCACCACATCCACCCAGAATTCAATGACCTTCTGACCTGGAGGTACAGGGGAGTATTCAGGCCACAGAAAACGCTTGACAGCCGATTGCACGTTCTTGGGAACGGCACGCTTCAGGACTGTTGGCAGCGCCATCTAGATTCCTACAAAAACGTCATGCGTCGTTGCATCGTAGCCCCTGCCCGCTGACATTGAAGAGCCTTCCCGCTGACATCGAAGGCCCGTGGTTTTGATTCGACGATGAGGCCACAGCGGGCTGGCTGATGGGGCCTCTCAGCGGTTCGTGGTCCCTCGGGCCCGGCCGGAGCCCCCCTGCAGCCATCGCCCCAGTCCCTGCAGCGTCCGCTGCCGCCGCCGCCACCAGCAGCTGACCGGCGGCGGCGCCAGCCACTGTCCCGCCCGCCCCAGGCGCCGGCCCAAGACCAGCCGCAGGTGCTGGGCCAGCCGCTCCCGCCTGCAGTCGGCCAGCTGGGAGGCCGTGGGACCACGGTAGGCCGGCAGGTCCAGCTGCTGGGCCAGCCGCTCGGTGGCCTCGCGCCAGTGGCGGGTGGCCTGCTGCCTGATCTGCCAGCACTCCCGGATCGAGCCCACGCTCAGCAGCGTTTCCGGGGTGAACCGTTCCACTTCGAGAACCCCGGGCACTCCCAGGGGGTTGGTGCCCTGTTCGCTGATCACCAGACAGCCATGCAGGGGGGCCTGCCACATGCGGCCGGAGAGGGTGGTGCCCCGCTGGTAGGGATACATCAGGCCGTAGCAGCACCAGGCGCCCGCCAGCCGCCGATTCGCCTCCAGATAGCTGAGGCCGTGGGTGGCGAGCCCGAGCCTGTCCCAGCGGCCGCCGAACACCTCCACCAGCCCCCGGCGCGCCAGCCGGGCCAGATCCTGCTGGTAGGGGTCGTCGCCCATCGGCTTGAAATTGGCGATGTGCAGCGGCCGGCCGGCCCGTTTGCGGAAGGGGCTCCGCTGCCAGAACTCGGGGACCACCGGCAGGTACCCCGGCACCCAGCGCAGCCCCTCAGGCACTGGATCCGGTCGGAACAGGGAGATCAGCCTGATCTCGCGGGCCAGGGGAAAGCGCGCCGGCCAGTCCACCTGGAGCTCCTTGACGTAGTCGTACACATGCACGATCCCCCGGTGCTCCCGGTGGGCGAGGCCCGGGTCTCCCCGCAGGATGACCAGCAGGTCCAGATCCGGATCGACCCCGCCGCGGACGAATCGGAAACCCACGGCCCGATAGAAGAGCCGCACGTTCCAGATCACATCGAGATCCTGGAAATCGATCGAGAGGATGGAGAACCGAGGGGGGAAACTCACACGACCTACCAGTGGGGGTCGCTGGCCAGGCTGACCGTCAGCCGGCCGCTCGGACTGGAGGGCACGGTGGCCACACAGGCCCGCACCACCCGTCCGTTGACCTCGATTTCGCAGGCGCCGCAGCTGCCCCCCAGGCAGCCGGTGGGGATTATCACCGCCGCCTGGCGGGCGGCCTCCAGCCAGTCCTGGCCGGGGATGGCCGTCGTGGTGCGTCCGTCCGGCCAGGCGATGGTGATGGCGGGGCGGGGGATGGCGATGGGGGGAGGGTCGCGTTGGCGGAAATCTAGGGGGTGCCCACGGTTCAGGCTGCCGGCGTCCGCAGGGGAGGATCCGGGGCCAGCAGGGGCGCCAGGTCGATGTGGGCCTCGAAGGCGTCGGCCAGGCGATCGAGCAGGGCGTCCCGCTGGCGGCCGTGGTGGGGCTGGTTCTCCTCCAGGGGCGGCAGCTGGCGCCGCCGCCGCAGTTGGTTGAGCCAGCGGCGCCGCCAGGGGCCGTTCTCGAAGATGCCGTGCAGGTAGGTGCCGGCCACCAGGCCCCCCTGGCCGCCGGACTCCGCCCACCAGCCCAGTTCGCCGTCCTGCGCCAGGGGCGCACAGCCCGCCGGGTCGGTCCGCTCGCTGCGGCCATGGTGGAGTTCGAAGCCCTCCAGCAGGGGGAGGTCGCCCGGGCCGGGGGGCCAGAGGGCCCGGCTCTGCCGTTGCCGCAGCGCCTTGTCGCCCTGGAAGACGGTGCGCAGCGGCAGCAGGCCCAGTCCGCTCGCCTGCTCGCCGGGCTGGCCCCCTTCGAGGCCCTCGGGGTCGTCCAGCTCCTGGCCCAGCATCTGCAGCCCACCGCAGAGGGCGAACACCTGGCCCCCCCGGGCCACGTAGGCCCGCAGCTGCTCCGCCATCCCGCTGCTGCGCAGCGCCGCCAGGTCCCGCAGGGTCTGCTTGCTGCCCGGCAGGATCACGGCATCGGGCTGCTCCAGGGGCTCTCCCGGCCGCTGCCAGCGCAGCCGCACGCTGGGCTCCGCCTCAAGCGGGTCGAGGTCGGAGAAGTTGCTCAGGGAGGGCAGGCGCACCACCACCAGATCGAGCTCGGCGCGGGGCTTGCGGCTGCCCCGCTCGAGCAGGTCGAGCGAGTCCTCGGGGGGGAACAGCTCATCGAGCCAGGGCATCACCCCCAGCACCGGCACCCCGGTCTGCTGCTCCAGCCAGTCGCGGCCGGCATCGAACAGGGATCGGCGGCCGCGGAAGCGATTGATCAGCAGCCCGCCGATCAGGGGCCGCTCCACGGGCCGCAGCAACGCCAGGGTGCCGACGATCTGGGCGAAGACACCGCCCCGCTCGATGTCCGCCACCAGCAGGCAGCGGGCCCGCAGGTACTGGGCCAGCCGCAGGTTGGTGAGATCCCTGGCCTGCAGATTCACCTCCACCGGACTGCCGGCCCCCTCCAGCACCAGCCGGCCGCCGGGGTGGGCCGCCTGCAGTTCCGCCAGGCCCGTCCGGATCGCCGCCCAGCCGGGCAGGAACCAGTCGCGGTAGTAGTGCTCCGCCCGGGCGGTGCCCACCGAGCGCCCCAGATGGATCACCTCACTGGTGCTGTCGCCCCGGGGCTTGAGCAGCACCGGGTTCATCGCCACCCGCGGCTCCAGGCCCGCGGCCCAGGCCTGCAGCGCCTGGGAGTAGGCCATTTCCCCGCCCTGCGGGTCGACCCAGGCGTTGAGGCTCATGTTCTGCCCCTTGAAGGGCAGGGGCTGCTCCCCCCGGCGCCGCAGCACCCGGCAGAGGGCGGCGGTCATCAGGGACTTGCCGGCGCCGCTGCTGGTGCCCAGCACCATCAGCGGCCGCGGAGAGGCGGGGTGGGGGCGGTTCAAAGGCGGGGGCGGTGGCGGCGCAGCGCCTCCAGAATCCGCTCCCGCCGGCCCGCCCGGGGGATCTCCCCCGTCCAGCGCCGCAGCACCTGCCGGCCCATCGGCGTCAGCCGCACCCGCTCGGTGAGCCCCTGGCCGTCCACTTCCCGCCGCAGCACCCCCAGCCGGATCAGCCAGAGGAAATGGTCCTCGGTCCGGTCGCTGCTGAGGGGAAGGAAGGTGAATGGGGCAGGGACTTCGGTGCGGCCGGCCAGTTCCGTGCTGCTCAGGGGCTGTTCCCCCACCGTCTCGTAGAAGCGGCGGCGGAAGGGCAGGCAGCGGAGGGAGAGGGCGGCCCGCGCCAGCGAACGGGACTCGGTGTCGGCCTGTGCCATCGCCCCATTCTCCCCAATCGACGGGCAGGCTGGAGACCCCGCTGGAGACCCCCCTTGCTGCTTCTGGCTTCCGCTTCCCCGGCCCGCCGCCGCCTGCTCGAGCAGGCCGGCATCCCCCATCGGACCCAGGTGAGCGGCGTGGATGAGGAGGCCCTCCAGGAGCCGGATCCGCAGCGGCTCGTGCAACGGCTGGCCCTCGCCAAAGCGCAGGCCGTGGCCTGCACCCTGGGCTCCGTGGCCCTGTGGCCGTCCATGGGGGTGCTGGGCTGCGATTCCCTCCTGGTGGTGCAGGGGGAGGTGTGGGGCAAACCGCGGGATGCCGCCGAGGCGTTGGCCCGCTGGCGGCGCATGGCCGGGGGCTGGGGCGATCTGCACACGGGCCATGCCCTGGTGCAGCGCCCCGGGCCTGGGGGCAGCGCCGGCCCCCAGCAGGCGGTGGTGACCACCCGGGTCCACTTCGCCTCACTCAGTCAAGGGGAGATCGAGGCCTATGTGGCCAGTGGGGAGCCCCTGGCCTGTGCCGGAGGCTTTGCCCTCGAGGGCCGCGGCGGCCTGGTGGTGGAACAGCTCGAGGGTTGTGTCAGCAACGTGATCGGGCTCAGCCTGCCGCTGCTGCGGCGCTGGCTCAGGACGGTTGAGTCAGCTTCAAGGTGATCTTGAGGCTGTTGGTTGGTGCATCCCACGCCACGACGATCCGGTGGACGCTCACCCCATCTCAGGTGGGCGGCTCGACCAACCGACTGTGGCGATCGAGAAGCCACACGGTCTTGGGCCAGAGGATTGTGGGCGCACCCCCCTGACTGGGTCAGTAGCGACCAAGCAACAACCAGCCTGCGGACGCAGGTGATAGTTCACAAGATCGCCATCTCACAAGATGGCGATGGATTGCGCGAGCGAGGACGGCATCATGATGCTGTCATGCCCGTTGACTTTCTTGGGCTTCCTCTACAAGCGTCCGAAGTGAAGTGATTTCGTTTGGGGTCAAAAAACTTAGATGATCTCCGGGTAGTGGTGAGCGAATGTGCTGGTGCTTCATCTCTTTCGCTGCATAGTCCAAGGGATTGTCCCAGAACTTTTGTTTGCTCCAGAAACGGAGCAAACTTGCAGAACGCCTGAATTCTTTGTAACTGGGCTTTAGCTCGTCAAGAACGTTCTGCACGGATCTGAAGGGTTTCAGAAAGGCGGAAATCTGCCGAGACCATTTCTTGTAGTTGAGAACCATGTCTTCATACTTCAGGATCAGGCATTGCTCCCCAAGTGCATCGCTAAACCTTTTTAGATTCCGATATTTTTGCAGTATGGAGACTTCGCCAAAGCCGCTTTCGCCACGAAATTCCATCAAAGCATAGTCGTAGACACTAAGGGTTCCTGCCTGAATATCGTTGCGAATAGCGGCATCGATTGAAGGGTCGAGGCCATGAATCCAGCCGTGGGAAAAGTATTGGGAAACGATGAGGTCAAGCGGGTCACGAATCTGGCAAACGGCAAAATAATCTGCAGTCGTTAGTAATGGGATTGGAGTCTCGTTTGATAGGTTGGCGGAATAAAGAGAGTCTTCGTCTGTCAACGCGAAGTCCCTAACGGGTCCTCGTAGTAAAAGGCTGGAGGATTCGTCGGATAATCCCCTCAGGAGACCTTGATGGTTTTTGGGTTCGTTATTTTGTGAAAACAGCGGCGCTTTCAATGACAACGAAAGCTTTCGTAGTATTTCATACCCAAACATCGATCCGGTTTTGTGAGGAAAATGAAAGGAAACTATTGTGTGGTTACCCATACCCGATTTCGTTTAATTTGGAGTTTACCATCTTGGTGATGGTAGGCAGCTGAGACCCCATCGACGTGGCTGTCAGCACGAGAGTCCGCCGTCCGCCTGCCTGGCTGGTGCCCGGCCATGTTCATGGATTGAGGAGGGTGATCAGTCATGACGACCAAACCCCCTAGCGAAGGAAGGCTGCATGACGGACACTTTCTTCTATGTCATCGGAATACATCTAGTCTAATCCTCTGATATGGGTAATCAACTCCTCGTAGCCTAGGCGTTGAATGGCGATTTGGTTGTAGTCAATAAATTGGTTTACGGCTTTGGCCGTAAAGTAGTTAAGATAGTAATCTTTGCTGGCCTTGTTGAAAAATAAACTTCCTGAGCTCTTCTGCTGGTTGACGTTCTCTAGTTGGTATTCGAAGGCTTTTGCGAGAAGCTCTCTATCGGTCTTGACAAATTCAGCTATGCTATGGATGGTTTCGGCCGAAGGGGAAGGTGTCAGGTCTTCGTATCTAAGGCTGAGAGTTGGCACACTCGCGGCCGACCATGATTCGAAATTGGAGATCCATCCACCACAAACTGAGTAATAGAAGGGAAGGGTAAGGCCACTTTGGCTGAAACTCTGCAAAGCCATGTCCAGGAGATTTTCCTTGGCTAGGTTGTCAAGGGTAAAGATCTTGGCGAATCTCTTTGGACTCGTCCATCGTCTGATGATTTTGCAATGCGGGAATAGGGTGTCAATGGTAGGCTTGATTTTGGCAAGGTTATTGGAATTCTTGGCTTCGAGTCGCAGAAAGTTAAGCGCGCTAAGCAGGCAGTCAAAGGGATTGCGGATGATCCTGATGACTTTGCTGACCTCGCCTTGGGGTGTGATTAAGTCCGATGGTTGCTTGAAAATATTGTGAGTTTTTATGATTGTTGTTTCTTGACCTGGAATCGCCTTAAAGGGGAGAGCGTTGTCTCTCAGGTGGGCCAGTCGAGCTTTGTAGAGATTATCGTATCCAGTGTAGGAGGAATCGGCAAGCTGGCCAGCAAGAACGAGCGGGAACGATAGGGCGGAATTTCCGCACTTCGGGTAAGTTGCAAGAAGGATGACAATCATGTTCAGGATGCTTCGCCAAGGCGATGACGTTGATAAGTGACATCACTGTATGCCGGTAGCCGGAGATTTCCCTGCAGCATTATCTGGAGGGTGAATGTTCGATCAACTCTCTTGGCGTCGCCATGAAATGATAAAGAAAATGCCCTCTCGTTAGAGAGGGCATGGCGTGGTGATAAGAATGAAAACGCCGTCGCTTAGTCGAGGTCAGGCATTGCCAGGGTGGGTTCGGCCTGACGGTCGATGCCCTTCTCGAAACCGGCGGCGGCGGCGCGGGCCCGGCCCGCATGCCACAGGTGACCGACCAGGAAGAAGAAGGCCAGCACGAACTGCGTGGAGGCCAGCCACTGGCGGATGTTGACGAAGTTCACCGAGTTGGGCTCGGTGATGATGCCGCCCACGGAGTTGAGGGAAGCGTTGGGGGCGTGGGTCATGTATTCGGCGGCCCGACGCACCTGCCAGGGCTGGATGTCGTTCTGGAGCTTGTCGAGGCTCAGACCGTTGGGGCCGCGCAGGGGCTCCAGCCAGGGACCGCGGAAGTCCCAGAAACGCATGGTTTCACCACCGAAGATGATCTCACCGGTGGGGGAGCGCATCAGGTATTTGCCGAGGCCGGTGGGGCCCATGGCGGAACCGATGTTGGCGCCCATGCGCTGGTCACGCACCAGGAAGGTGAAGCTCTGGGCCTGGGAGGCTTCGGCGTTGGTGGGGCCGTAGAACTCCGAGGGATAGGCGGTGTTGTTGAACCAGATGTAGGCCGAGGCGATGAAGCTCATGAAGCTCAGGGCGCCCAGGCTGTAGCTCAGGTAGGCCTCACCGTTCCAGATGAAGGCGCGACGCACCCAGCCGAAGGGCTTGGTGATGACGTGCCAGATACCACCGAAGATGCAGATCAGACCGATCCAGATGTGGCCACCGATGATGTCCTCCATGGAGTCGACACCGATGATCCAGCCCTCGCCACCGAAGGGGGCGCGGGTGAGGTAACCGAAGATGACCCCGGGGCTGAGGGTGGGGTTGCTGATCAGGCGAACATCACCGCCACCGGGAGCCCAGGTGTCGTAGACGCCGCCGAAGAACATCGCCTTGAACACCAGCAGCAGGGCACCCACACCGAGAAGGATGAGGTGGTAACCGATGATGTTGGTCATCTGGTTCTTGTCGCGCCAGTCCTGGGAGAAGAACGCGGAGTAGTTCTCCAGGATCTCCGGACCACGCAGGGCGTGGTACAGGCCGCCGAGGCCGAGCACGGCGGAGCTGATCAGGTGCAGCACACCGACCACGAAGAACGGATAGAGGTCGGTGACCTCACCGCCGGGGCCCACGCCGTAGCCGAGGGTGGCGACGTGGGGGAACAGGATCAGGCCCTGTTCGTACATGGGCTTGTCGAAGGTGAAGTGGCTCACCTCGAACAGCATCATGGCGCCGGCCCAGAAGACCATCAGGCCCGCGTGGGCCACGTGGGCGCCCAGAAGACGGCCGGAGAGATTGATCAGCCGGGCATTGCCCGCCCACCAGGCATAGCCGGTGGAGTCGAGGTCCTTGCCCCCGACCGAGATGAGACCGGAATTAAAGGGCGTTTCCACGGGGCAGAACCTCTTCAGGGAAGATGAAGTTTTCGTGCGGTTGGTCGGCAGGCGCCATCCAGGCACGCAGACCTTCGTTGAGCAGGATGTTCTTGGTGTAGAACGTCTCGAATTCAGGATCCTCCGCTGCGCGGATCTCCTGGCTCACGAAGTCGTAGGCCCGCAGGTTGAGGGCCAGGCCGATGATGCCGATGCTGCTGGTCCACAGACCCATCACCGGCACGAACAGCATGAAGAAGTGCAGCCAGCGCTTGTTGGAGAAGGCGATCCCGAAGATCTGGCTCCAGAAGCGGTTGGCGGTGACCATCGAGTAGGTCTCCTCTTCCTGGGTGGGCTCGAACGCCTTGAAGGTGTTGGCCTGGTCGCTGTCCTCGAACAGGGTGTTCTCCACCGTGGCGCCGTGGATGGCGCACAGCAGGGCACCGCCGAGGATGCCGGCCACGCCCATCATGTGGAACGGGTTCAGGGTCCAGTTGTGGAAACCCTGCAGGAACAGCAGGAAGCGGAAGATCGCCGCCACCCCGAAGGAGGGGGCGAAGAACCAGCTGCTCTGACCCAGGGGGTACATCAGGAAGACACTGACGAACACCGCGATCGGGCCGGAGAAGGCGATGGCGTTGTAGGGACGGATGCCGACGAGACGGGCGATCTCGAACTGGCGCAGCATGAAGCCGATCAGCGCGAAGGCGCCGTGCAGGGCCACGAAGGGCCAGAGGCCGCCGAGCTGGATCCAGCGGACGAAGTCACCCTGGGCTTCCGGGCCCCAGAGCAGCAGGAGGCTGTGCCCCATGGCATCCGCCGGGGTGCTGACGGCGGCGGTGAGGAAGTTGCAGCCCTCCAGGTAGCTGCTGGCAATGCCGTGGGTGTACCAGGAGGTGGCGAAGGTGGTGCCGGTGAGCCAGCCGCCCAGGGCCAGATAGGCCGTGGGGAACAGCAGCAGACCGGACCACCCCACGAAAACGAAGCGGTCGCGCTTGAGCCAGTCGTCGAGGACGTCGAACCATCCACGGGTGGCAGGGGCGCGCCCCAGGGCGATCGTCATGGGTGAAAGCGGTGCGGAAGACCCGCAGGGCTGTGGGTTACCGGGGGATGGTAACAACGTTGATCGGCCCGGCGCGCCGGGTGACATGGGCTGAAACTGACGCCTCCGGCACGCTTCGCGGCAGGATGGCGGCCCATCGCCCCCTCTTCCCGCATGGCTTCGCCCGGCGTCGCTTCCCCTTCGGCCGACGAGCAGGTGCTGGAGCAGCCGGTGCTCGGCTCCCGGCGTCTCTCCAACCTGCTGGTGGCCGCGGCCGTGAGCATCGGTGGGATCGGCTTCGTGCTCACCAGCGCCTCCAGCCGGTTCGGCCGCGACCTGCTGCCCATCGGCCACCCCGCCGCCCTGGTCTGGGTGCCCCAGGGGCTGGTCATGGGGCTCTACGGGGTGGCGGCCCTGTTGCTGGCCACTTATCTGTGGCTGGTGATCAGCATCGATGTGGGCTCTGGCCTCAACCGTTTCGATCGGAAGGCCGGCGAGGCCCGCATCAGCCGCCGAGGCTTCCGAAAGCTGATCGAGGTGGTGATCCCCCTGCGGGAGATCCAGGCGGTCAAGGTGGAGGTGCGCGACGGCCTCAGCCCCCAGCGACGCCTGGCCCTGCGGGTGCAGGGCCGGCGGGACATGCCCCTGACCCGGGTGGGCGAGCCCATGCCCCTGGCGGATCTGGAGCTGGCCGGAGCGCGCCTGGCCCGTTTCCTGGGCGTCCCCCTGGAGGGTCTCTGACGATGGGAACCGCCACGAAAGCCGCCGGCCTCGGCTGGCGCCTGCTGCTGCTGGTGCTGCTCGGCCTGACGCCCCTCGGCCTGTCGGCCTGCGCCGCCGACAGCGGCAACCGACCCATGGGCTGCGAGGCGGCCACCACCCCCTGCCTCAAGGGCACGGCCGTGGTGGCGATGGAGACCAGCAAGGGGCCGGTGGAGCTGACCCTCGATGGGGCGGCGGCGCCGCTCACGGCCGGCAACTTCGTCGATCTCGTCCGCCGGGGCGTCTACAACGGCACGGTCTTCCACCGGGTGGTGCGGGAACCGGTCCCGTTCGTGGTCCAGGGCGGTGACCCCAGCAGCGCCGATCCCAAGGTGCCCGCCAGCGACTACGGCTCGGGCGGCTTCGTCGATCCGGCCAGTGGCGAATCCCGGCGCATTCCCCTGGAGCTCAAGCTCGAGGGCGACCAGGAACCCCGCTACGGGGAACAGATCACCTCTCCGACCGCCACCCGCCAGCTGGCCCTCAGCCACGAGCGCGGCGCCGTGGCCATGGCCCGCTCGAACGATCCCAATTCGGCCAGTGCCCAGTTCTATGTGGCCCTGCAGGCGTTGCCCGAGCTGGACGGCCGCTACGCCGTGTTCGGCCGGGTCAGCAAGGGGATGGACGTGATCGACCGGATCCAGCAGGGGGACAAGCTGATCCGGGCCCGGGTGATCGAGGGCGGCACACTGGTGCAGAGCACGAAGCCCTGAGGCCGCTCCGGCCGCAACCGGCCTGGCCTCAGGCCGGAACCCTCTTGTCGGAAACGGTGGCCTTGAGCAGTTCGGTGTTCACCCCCGAGGCCCGCTCCAGCGCCACCTTGCCCGTGCGGGCGATCTCCAGGATCCCGTAGTTCTCGAGCAGGCGTTCCAGGGCCACCAGCTTGCCCGGGTCGCCCACCACCTCGAGGGTGAGGGCGTCGTCGGCCACGTCCACCACCTTGGCCCGGAACACCTGCACCAGATCGAAGATGGCGCCCCGGTTCTCCGCCGGTGCCGCCACCTTCAGCAGCATCAGTTCGCGCTCCACGGCGGGAATGGTGGAGAGATCGATGACGCCGAGCACGTTGATCAGCTTGTTGAGCTGCTTGGTCATCTGCTCCAGGGTGCGGTCGTCCCCTTCCACCACCATGGTGAGGCGGGACATGCCGCGGTGCTCGGCCGGCCCCACCGCCAGGCTCTCGATGTTGAAGCCGCGCCGGGCGAACAGACCGGAGATGCGGCTGAGGGCCCCCGATTCGTCTTCCACCAGCACCGAGAGGGTGTGCTTCATGTCGGGGTCGGGAGCGGGGTGCGGCGGGGGACCGGAACGGCGACCGGGATGGTCCTCCCAAAACTACGCGCCGGGGTGGGCCGTGCCGTCATCCCGCCCCCAGGCGCTCCAGCCAGGGGAGCACGGCGTCGTGGAAGGCGGCGGGGGTCTCGTCGTGGGGGCAGTGGCCGCACCGGGCGATCACATGCAGGACGAGGTCGCTGCGCAGCCCGAGGCACTGCCGGGCCACCTCCACCGGCACCAGCCGGTCCTGGCCCCCCCAGACCAGCAGGGTGGGCCGCCCCGGCCGCTGCAGCAGCGAGACGGCCGTGGCCCGGTACGGCCGCAGGGCCATGCCGATGCTCATCGCCCGCAGGGCGCGCACCGCGCCAGGGCGGCGGGCGGGGCGGGCGATCACCCGGCGCAGCTCCTGGTCACCGATCACCGGGTGGCGGTAGGCCGACTGGATGCCCAGGTCGAGCAGGGGGGAATGGGCCAGCAGGGGCACCAACAGTTCCAGGGGCAGCAGCCGCAGCAGCAGCCGGATCCCACCCCGCTTCAGCCGCCGCCGCCAGGGCCGGCGGCGGGGTGGACGCCGCTGGGCCATCAGCAGGCTGGGGTCGGGGAGGGGTGCCGCCACCACGGCCCGCACCCAGGTGGGGAAGAACACGCTGCAGGTGAGGGCCACAAGGCCGCCGAGGGAATGGCCCACCAGCACCGCCGGCCCGCCCACCACCTCTCCCAGGAACGCCCGCACCTGGCGGGCCCAGAGACGGTTGTCGAGGGCCTGATGGGGATGGGTCCCCGGCTGGCTGGAGGCGCCGAAGCCGATCAGGTCGAGCCCGTAGACGCACCAGCCCGCCGCCGCCAGGGCACCGGCGTTGCGGCGCCAGTGGCCGCTGCCGGCCCCGAAGCCGTGCAGCAGCACCACGGCCGGCCGGTCGGTGTTCCCGAGGCGGCGCCAGTGGCAGCCGTGGCCGATCCAGTGCCAGACGGCGTGCTCCCCCCAGTCGGCCCCCTCCGGCGAGGGGATCTCCCCGGAGGCAGGCTGGGGGTCGGCGGACGACACCGATGGCTGGGGCAAGGATCCGGACGTGAGCGGACCTGATCACTATTGCGAAGGGGCGGCCGTGCTGGAGACCGGTGACGGCTTCTTCCGGCCCGCCTCCCGGCCCGCCAGGGACGTCGGCGTGCTGCTGGTCCGGAGCCTGGCCGCCATGGCGGCGGGCGGGCCCGTGCGGGTGCTCGACGGGATGGCGGGCTGCGGCATCCGGGCCCTCCGCTACGGGCTGGAGGGCGGGGCCACGGCGGTGTGGGCCAACGACGCCGACCCCGACCGGCTGCCGCTGCTGGAGCGGAACCTCGCCCGGCTGCCGGCGGGGGTGGAGCGGCAGCTGGGCACGGCCACGGCCCAGCAGCTGCTGGCGGGCTGCCTGGTCGAGGGCCGCCGCTTCGAGCTGGTGGATCTGGACGCCTTCGGCTGTCCCGCCGCCCTGGTGCCCCTGGCCCTGGAGGCGGTGGCCTTCGGCGGGGTGCTCTACCTGGCCAGCACCGATGGACGCTCGTCTACGGGTCACGACCGCCGGGCGGCGCTGCGCCGTTTCGGGGCCGCCGCCCGGGCCCACCCCGCCAGCTGGGAGATCGCCCTGCGTCTGCAGCTGGGGCTGCTGGCCCGGACCGCCTGGGCGATGGGCCGGGGCCTCACCCCCCTGCTGAGCTTCAGTGAAGGCCGGGCCTTCCGCACCGCCGTGCGGCTGGAGCGCCATCCCGCCCCCGGCGAGGAGGGGCATCTGGGCCTGGTGGCCCACTGCCACGGCTGCGGGGACCAGCAGGTGCAGAGCCTGGGACGGCTGGGGCGGTGGCGGCCCTGCGGCTGCCCCGCGATCTCCGCTGAGGGCCCGCCCCTGGCGGTGAGCGGGCCCCTCTGGATCGGCCCCCTCCAGGATCCCGCCACGCTCACGACCATGCTCCAGGAGGCCGAGGTCGGCGGCGCCCATCTCGACCGCCCGGGCCGGCGGCTGCTGGAGCGGCTCCGGGCCGATCCGGCCGCCACCCCCCGCTGCTGGCCCGTGGACGCCATCGCCCGCCATCTGGGCCAGGGGCCCCCGCCGCTGGCGGACCTGGTGGCGGCCCTGACGGCCCAGGGGTTCGCCGCCGCCGCCAGCGGCGTGATGGCCGGCCAGCTGCGCAGCGAGGCCCCCTGGCCCGTGATCGTGGCGACGGCCAAGGGACTGGCGGCCGCGACGGCTGCTAGATAGGTACCCCGTTCCCCCCTGTCCGGGCCATGGCCTCTGAAATCTTCGGCACCGCCGCCATCTTCTGGGTGCTGATCCCCGTCGGCCTGGCGGGCGGCGCGCTGCTGCTCAAGCTTCTGAACGACTGAAACGCCCGGATCGCGCCGGCGCCGGACGCACCACTAGGCTCAGCCCGCTTCCTTTGCTGGGGTCCATGAAGGTTCTTGTCATCGGCGGAACAGGAACCCTCGGTCGCCAGATCGCCCGTCGCGCCCTCGATGCGGGCCATGTCGTGCGATGCATGGTGCGATCACCCCGCAAGGCGGCCTTCCTGCAGGAGTGGGGCTGCGACCTCACCCGCGGTGACCTGCTGGAGCCAGACAGCCTCGACTACGCCCTCGAGGGCCAGGAGGCGGTGATCGATGCCGCCACGGCCCGGGCCACCGATGGCGGCAGCGCCTACGACATCGACTGGGCCGGCAAGCAGAACCTGTTCGCGGCCTGCGGCCGGGCCGGGCTCCGCCGCCTGGTGTTCATCTCGCTGCTGGATGCGGCCCGCCACCGCAGCGTGCCGCTGATGGACATCAAGGCCTGCACGGAGGACTGGCTCGAGGCCTCCGACCTCGACTACACGATCCTGCGCTGCGTCGCCTTCATGCAGGGCCTGATCAGCCAGTTCGCCATTCCCGTGCTGGAGAGCCAGACCGTCTGGGTGAGCGGAGCCCCGACCCCGATCGCCTACATGAACACCCAGGATGTGGCGCGCTTTGCCGTGGCCGCCCTGGAGCGGCCGGAGACGGTCCGGCAGGCCTTCCCCGTCGTCGGTCCCCGGGCCTGGACCACCGGGGAGATCACCCAGCTCTGCGAGCGCTACAGCGGCCGTGAGGCCCGGGTGTTCCGGGTGCCGCCGGTGCTGCTGCGGCTGATGCAGGCGATCACCAGCTTCTTTGAAGCCAGCCTGAACGTGGCCGAGCGCCTCGCCTTCGCGGAGGTGGTGGGGGGCGGCGAGGCCCTCACGGCGCCGATGGAGGCCAGCTACGCCGCCTTCGGCCTTGAAGAAGCCGAGACCACCCGTCTGGAGGACTACCTCAAGGAGTACTACGACACGATCCTGCGGCGCCTGCGGGAGATGGAGTCGGACCTCGACAAGGAAGCCAAGAAGAAGCTGCCCTTCTGAGCACCCGGCCCGCCAGTTCGTGTGTACTATTGCAGCGTTTGGCGGCGGCCATGGCGATTTCCCAGATCAAGAACCTGCAGCGGCGTCTGGCCAACCTGGAGGAAGAGGCGATCGCCGAGCTCACCCGTGCCTGCGGCCACGAGCTCTGGGCTTCCCTGGGCTTCGATGCCTTCGACAGCCTCGAGGATCCCGACCGTCGCGCCCGGGCCAACTACTACTACGGCCAGCTGCAGACCGTCAGGGAGCTGAAGGACGCCCTGACGGTCTGAGCAGCGCTCCCAGCCGCTCCCGCTCCACGGGACTGACGTCCCGCCAGATCCCCGGCTCCAGCCCGGCCAGGTCCAGGGGCGGGCCCCCATCCATCAGGTCGATCGCCGTCCGCACCAGGCGCAGGGTGGGCAGGCCCACCGCCGCGGTCATGCGCCGCACCTGCCGGTTGCGCCCTTCCCGCAGCTCCACCTCCAGCCACGCCGTCGGCACCCGCAGCCGGTGCCGGATCGGCGGATCCCGCTCCGGCAGTCCGGGGTCCTCCACCGCCCTGGCCCGGGCCGGCAGGGTGCGGCGTCCCTTCACCATCACCCCCCGGCGGAGGCCGTCGAGGGCCGCCTCGGTGAGGCTGCCCTCCACCTGCACCAGGTAGCGGCGCCAGTGACCCCGGGCCGGATCGGTGAGCCTGGCCTGGAGACGGCCATCGTCGGTGAGCAGCAGCAGCCCTTCGCTGTCCGCATCCAGCCGGCCGGCGGCGTAGACGTCGGGAACATCGATGTGATCCGCCAGGGTGCCCCAGGCGCTGCCGGGTTCGGGCCGGAACTGGCTGAGCACCCCGTAGGGCTTGTGGAAGAGCAGGGTGGTGCCCACCGCCCCCTGCCGTCAGGAGCTTTCCCGCGCCCGCCAGAGGTTGACCACGCCGATCGAAATCAGCAGCAGGCCCAGATCCATCGCGATGGGGGGAAGGATCATGGGGAGCCGGGAGCGACAGGCGGGCTGACCCTATCGCTCCGGGACGGCCTGCGGGGGGCGGGCGCTGGGGTGGGGCGCGGTAGACGCCTAAGCTGGTGGTCTGTTGTTCTCCACAGGCCAGCCGTCCCGCATGATCGAAACGTCCGGTGTGATCGAAAAGGAGCAGGGCAACGGGTTCTACCTCGTCACCCTCGAGCAGCCTGCCGGTCACCAGTGCCTCTGCCGGGCGGCGGGCAAGCTCACCAAGTTCCGGATCAAGCTTCTGGCCGGTGACAAGGTGCTGGTCGAGATCAGCCCCTACGACCTGACCCGCGGGCGTATCACCTACCGGGAACGCAACGCCGGCGCCACCGGCCCCCGGCCCGGCGGCAACCGTCCGGGCGGTCCCCGGCGCCGCTGAGCCCGGCTGGGTGGATCAGCTCTGGAGACTCCAGAGATCAGAGAAGATCAGGGTTCTGGAGATTTCAGATCTCCACAACCCTCAGATTTCCAGCAGTCCGTCCGTTTCCGGACGGCGGCCGAGGTGCAGGTCCCTTGGCACCATCAGCACGTTGGCCTGCAGCAGCTCGGGATGATCCTCGAGGGTGAGGAGCCATTCTCGGAACTCCTCGTTGATGGCGTAGCTGTCCTCGAAGAGTTCGCGGCCGTCGAGGGCGGCACGCCGGGCCAGGGCCCAGCAGACGGCGACGGTCAGACGGCGATGCACGGCCGCATCGAGGGGGGTATCAGAACCGTCGTGATCGCTGGCGTCGTCTCGTGGCCTGTCCATCGGGTTGATCTCGGTGGATGTCCTGTGGTGCCCACGTTGGCGGCTCGTGGGCGCAACGACGGTGTTGGTTGTCACATCGTTGCAGGAAATCGGGCTGCAACAGGCGAATCGAAGCCAAATGGAAGCCGATCCGCGGCGTCAGGCTGATCGGCGCCGGATGTTCGGCAGCACGGGACCGCTGACGCTGATCATGCGCCCGGCATCATCCGCCAGGGCCTGCAGCGGCAGGCGCTCGTCGCTGCCCGGCGCGCTGCCCCCGGCGCTGGCCAGCGCCGGGGGGCGTGGGCGGATCACGTAGGGCTCGCTCACCGTCCAGCCCCGGGCGTAGCTGATCAGCAGGGGATCGGCCGGTGCGAACACATAGGAGGGCCGCCGTGGGATGGATTCCTGACCGGAGCGATCCCCGTCCATGCGTACGGCCCTGGTGATGGCCTGCACGAAGCGGCTGCGGGTGACCACGGTGGTGAGGTAGGCCACCACCCGCAGCCGTGGGGCGTCGAAGCCTTCGGCGCACATGTCGATGCTCACCAGCCAGTCGGCCTCCCCGGCCTGGAACGCCGCCAGGTGCTGGGCCGCCTCCGGATCCTGGGAGTGGACCAGGTGCACCCGGTCCCCCTCCTGGGCCAGCAGGTCGGCGATGGTGCCGGCGTGGCCGATGTCGCGGGCCACCACCAGCCCGCCGGCCCCCGGGTGCTCCAGCCGCACCCGCTCCAGGCGGCGGCGGGCCTGGAGCAGCAGCCGCAGGGCGATCCCGCCCCGATCCCCGGGCCGGATGGCCCGACGCAGGTTGCGGGCCCGCCAGCTCTCCCGCTGCTCCGCCGACAGGGGGGAGGTCTCGCGTTCGTGGCCGTCCTCCGGGCGACCGTGTTCCACCCAGCCGTCCTGGAAGCGGAACTCCAGGGGCCGCACGTCGCCGGCGGCGATCAGGGCCCGGGGCTCGACGCAGAGGTCCGGGATGATCCGCTCGGCGGGCCCGTCCTGGTCGTGCATCCGGATCCGGCGGGCGGCGCAGAAGCCCAGGTTGTCGGCGCGGAAGGGGGTGCCGGTCAGCCCCAGCCGCAGCCGCGCGCCGCCGCTGAGGCTGCTGAAGGCGTGGCCCCAGGCCGTGGCCTCCGGCTCCAGGGGATCGAGGCCCAGGTGGTGCACCTCGTCGGCGATCGCCAGCCAGGGCCGGCCCTCCAGCAGGCGACCCAGCGCCCCCTCCAGGCGATGGCGGTGCAGGGCCGCCCCCTGGTAGCTCAGCAGCAGGCCCTGGCCGGCGGTGGGCGGTGGGGCTCCCCCCGGGGCGTCCCAGTCCCGCAGGTCCAGGCCGAGGCGGGCGGCGGCCTGGACCCACTGGCGGCCGATGGCGCTGCGGTGGCAGAAGACCACGAACCGCTCCAGCCGCCCTTCCCGCTGCAGCTGCCGGAAGGCCAGCAGGGCCCCCAGGGTCTTGCCGGCGCCGGGCCCGGCGTGGAGGAGCACGTCCTGGCCGCCGGGGCTCGCCGCCACCAGGCGGGCCCGCAGCAGCTGGATCAGGCGCCGCTGCCAGGCCCGCGGTTCCGGCCCGGCCGGGGAGGCCGAGGGGGAGGTCGAGGGAGAGGGGGAGGGGTCGAGGGCCCCGGCCTGACGGCGCAGACCCAGATCGAAGGACGGTGGCGCCATGGGGCGATTCTGCTGGTCCGGTCCAGGGCCTGCCGCCGACCGTCGCAGGGTCCGGTGGGGGTGTCCGCACATTGGGACCCGGTTGCTTGCCGTCACCGGCGGGCCTGTCTATCGCGGAAGAAGTGTGCGTGGCCTCGCGTTGGTCAAATTGCTGATTCCCCGGGAGACGGCTCCCGGTGAGCGGAGGGTTGCTGCGACCCCCGAGACGGTCAGGCGGCTGGTGGCCAAGGGGGCGACCCTGCAGGTGGAGCGGGGGGCGGGCCAGGCGGCCGGCTTCCTGGACGCCGACTACGCCGCCGTGGGTGCCGAGCTGTGGGACGGGGAGGCCAGGGACTGGGAGACGGCCGATGCCGTGCTGTGCGTCCAGCCGCCGCGGCCGGAGGCCCTGGCTCGCCTGCAGGCCGGTGCCCTCCTGGTGGGGCTGCTGGCCCCCTACGGCGCCACGGATCTGGTCCAGAGCCTCAACGACCGGCGTGCCTCCGCCATCGCCCTTGAGCTGCTGCCGCGGATCACCCGGGCCCAGTCGATGGATGTGCTCTCCTCCCAGGCCAACATCGCCGGCTACAAGGCGGTGCTGCTGGCGGCGGCGGCCCTCGATCGCTACGTGCCGATGCTGATGACGGCGGCGGGCACGATCCAGCCCTCCCGGGTGCTGATCCTGGGGGCCGGTGTCGCCGGTCTGCAGGCCCTGGCCACCGCCCGCCGCCTGGGGGGCGTGGTCTACGTCTCGGACGTGCGGCCGGCGGTGAAGGAGCAGGTGGAGTCCCTCGGCGGCCGCTTCATCGACCCGCCGCAACTCGAGGAGGCCCCCGCCGAGGTGGGGGGCTACGCCCGCCAGGCCAGCGAGGCCTTCCTGGCGGCCCAGCGCCAGCAGCTGGCCGACCAGCTGGCCCTGGCCGACATGGTCATCTGCACCGCCCTGGTGCCCGGCCGGCCGGCGCCCCGCCTGATCAGCGAGGCCATGCTCGACGGCATGCGGCCCGGCGCCGTGGTCGTCGATCTGGCCGTGGCCCAGGGGGGCAACTGCTTCGGCACGATCCCCGGCGCCACGGTGGAGCGCCGGGGCGTGCTGCTGATCGGGGCCGATGCCCTGCCCAGCACCGTGCCCAACCACGCCAGCGCCCTCTACGCGCGCAACATTGCCGCCCTCATCGAGCATGTGCTGGGCGAGGACGGCTTCCGGCTGGATCCGGAGGATCCGATCCTCGACGGCTGTCTGCTCACCCATGCCGGCGCCTGCCGCCGGGACGACATCGTCGAGCCCGCCGGCCTGTCCCCCATCGGAGCCCGTTCATGAGCCTTCTGACGCAGTCCCTCTGGGTGCTCCTGCTGGGCAGCCTGCTGGGCCTGGAACTGATCGGCAAGGTGCCCCCCACCCTGCACACCCCGCTGATGTCTGGGGCCAACGCCATCAGCGGCATCACCGTGCTGGCCTCCCTCACCCTCATCCAGCAGGCCGGCGACAACACGGCCCTGCTGGTGATCGGAGCCCTCTCCCTGGGCTTCGCCCTCTACAACGTGATCGGCGGCTTCCTCGTCACCGATCGCATGCTCGCCATGTTCCGCCGCAAGGGCGACAGCCGATGACTTTCTCCATGGATGCTTTCGCCGCCGGCATCGACCTGGCGGCCGTTCTCCTGCTCGCCCTCGGCATCAAGGGCCTCTCCAAGGTGAGCTCGGCCCGCGGGGCCAATGGCCTGGCCGCCCTGGCCATGGGCCTGGCCGTGGTCGGCCTGCTGATTCAGATCCGGCCCGATCCGATCGCCTGGCTGTGGATCGCCGCCGGCAGTGCCGCCGGTGGTCTGGCCGGTCTGGTCACCGCCCGACGGGTGCCGATGACCGCCATGCCGGAAACGGTGGCCCTGTTCAACGGCTGCGGTGGCATGGCCTCCCTGCTGGTGGCCATGGGCGTGGCCGTCTTCGATACCGGCGATGCCGACATCGTCGCCCTGGTGTCGATCGCCGTGTCGGTGTTCGTCGGCGCCATCACCTTCAGCGGCTCGATCGTGGCCATGGCCAAGCTCCAGGGCTGGCTGGACACCCCCGGCTGGACCCAGAGCCGCCTGCGCCATGGCGTCAACATCTCCCTGGCGGTGCTCTGCCTGGTGTCGGCCCTGCTGCTGCCCGGCGATCCCGGCGGCCTGCCCCTGTGGCTGCTGATCGGGGGCTCCACCCTGCTGGGCATCGGTGTCACCCTGCCGATCGGCGGGGCCGACATGCCGGTGGTCATCTCCCTGCTCAACTCCTATTCCGGGGTGGCGGCGGCGGCGGCGGGCTTCGTGGTGGGCAGCCAGCTGTTGATCGTGGCCGGCGCCATGGTGGGCGCGGCGGGCCTGATCCTCACCCAGGTGATGTGCACCGCCATGAACCGCTCCCTGGTGTCGGTGCTCTTCGGCGGTGCCCTCGGCGCCAGCGCCGGCGCCGTGGGCGGCGGCGGCAGCGAGGCGGGCTACACCCGCATCACCAGCTGCAGCGCTGAGGAATGCGCCATGGCGCTCGAGCAGGCCGAGCGGGTGGTGTTCGTGCCGGGCTACGGCCTGGCCGTGGCCCAGGCCCAGCATTCCCTGCGGGAGCTGGCCAAGCTGCTCGAGAGCCATGGGGTGGAGGTGAGCTACGCCATCCATCCGGTGGCGGGACGCATGCCCGGCCACATGAACGTGCTGCTGGCCGAAGCCGACGTGCCCTACGAGCAGCTGCTGGAGATGGACCTGGTCAACCCCGAGTTCCCGCGCACCGACGTGGTGATCGTGCTGGGGGCCAACGACGTGGTGAATCCCCAGGCCAAGAACGACCCCACCAGCCCCCTCTACGGCATGCCGGTGCTGGAGGTGGACCAGGCCCGCCAGGTGTTCGTGGTCAAGCGCAGCCTGGGCGCCGGCTACGCCGGCATCAACAACGCCCTGTTCGAGATGCCCCAGACCGCCATGGTGTTCGGGGATGCCAAGGCGGTGCTCAACGGCCTGCTCAGCGAGCTGCGGGCGATGGGCGTCGGCAAGGTGAAGGTGGCGGCCTGACGTTGGGGGCCCGGTCGTGTCCCAGCTCCCCGACCACCTCGGCCTGACCCCCTTCCGCCAGCGCTCCCCCTGGATCGGGGGGGATCTGCAGACCCTGCGGGACACCCTGCGTCCCCTGCGCTTCCCCCCCGACCGGGCCGAACCGCTGACCATCCCCCTGGCGGATGGCGGGCAGCTGCTGGGGCTGCTGGATCGCCCCGCCGATCGTGCCCCTGTCGCCCTGGTGCTCGTGCTGCACGGGCTGGGGGGATCCAGTGACGGCCCCGGCCCGCGCCGGCTGGCCCTGGCCCTGGTGGCCGAGGGCTTCGCCGTGCTGCGGCTCAACCTGCGGGGGGCCGGCCGGGGCCGGCCCCTCGCCCAGGGCACCTACTGCGCCTGCTGCAGCGAGGATCTGCGTCCCGCCGTGGCGCTGGCCCGGCAGCTGGCCGCCGACCGGCCCCTGTTCGGCGCCGGCATCTCCCTGGGGGGCACGGTGCTGCTCAACGGCAGCCTGGCCGGTCTGGGATTCGATGGCCTGGTCTGCGTCAGCAGCCCGCTCGAGCTCCATGTCTGCGCCGTCCAGTTCGAGCGCCGCCGCAACCGGGTGTACCAGCGCTGGCTGATGCAGCGCCTGCGGGAGCAGACCCTGGCCGATCCGGGCGGGCTGCAGGAGCCCGAACGCCGGGCGCTGGCGGGGCCCGGTCGGGCCCGCACCATCCGGGCCTTCGATGCGGCCATCACCGCCCCGCGCTGGGGTTTCGCCTCGGTGGCCGCCTACTACGACGCCGCCAGCCCCCTGGCGCCCCTGGTCGCGGGCCGGCCCCTGCCCCCCACCCTGCTGCTCCATGCCGGCGACGACCCCTGGGTGCCGGTCGGACCGCTGCGCCA
>NZ_JAGQBM010000043.1:0-26636 GCF_024345635.1 Cyanobium sp. Lug-B | reverse complement strand
GCTTCAGCCGCGCCCCCGGGGCCAGCTCCGCCAGGGTGCGCCCGGTGGCGTCGCCGCGGCGCAGCACGGTGCTGCCGGCCACCAGCTCCAGGGTGGGGGCCTCCCGCAGCAGCACCCGCACCACGGGGGCCGGCGCCCGCGCCTCCGTGGGGACCGCTGCTGCGACGGCGGCGGGAAGCAGGGCCAGCGAGAGGCCGGCGCGCCATCCGAAACGGAGGAGGGTCACGAGGGTGCGCGAGCGACAACGGCTCATTCTGGACGGGTCATCCTGTTGATGCCACGGCGCCAGCCAGCGCACCGGCCGGCGGCGTGGCAGCATGCGCTCTGAGGCAGCCAGGGTGTGCAGGTCACCTTCCTGGGAACCAGCTCCGGTGTTCCCACCCGCGCCCGCAACGTCTCCGCCGTGGCCCTGCGGCTGCCGCAGCGGGCCGAGCTGTGGCTGTTCGACTGCGGCGAGGGAACCCAGCACCAGTTCCTGCGCAGCGACCTGCGGGTGTCCCAGTTGCGCCGGATCTTCGTCACCCACATGCACGGCGACCACGTCTTCGGTCTGCCGGGGCTGCTGGCCAGCCTGGGGCTGGCGGGCAGCTGCGGGGGCATCGACCTCTACGGACCGGACCCGCTGCGCGATTACCTGGAGGGCGTGATGCGCACCTCCTCGACCCGCATCGGCTATCCCCTGCGCACCCACCGGGTGAAGGAGGCCGCCGCCCGCGGCACCCTGGTGCTCGACGACGACGACATCACGGTGCGCTGCACGGCCCTCACCCACCGGGTGCCGGCCTACGCCTACCGGGTGGACCAGAAACCGCGGCCCGGCCGCTTCGACGTGGAGCGGGCCCGGGCCCTGGGCATTCCCCCCGGGCCGGTCTACGCCGAGCTCAAGGCCGGCCGCAGCGTCACCCTCGACGACGGCCGGGTGATCCGCGGCGAGGCCCTGTGCGGGCCGCCCCGGCCCGGCTGCAGCGTCGTTTACTGCACCGACACCGTGTTCAGCGAGGCGGCGGTGGCCCTGGCCCGCGGCGCCGACCTGCTGATCCACGAATCCACCTTCTCCCACGGCGAGGCGGAGCTGGCCATCGCCCGCCAGCACTCCACCAGCACGATGGCCGCCCAGACCGCCCTGGAGGCGGGGGTCAAGCAGCTGGTCCTCACCCACCTCAGCCCCCGCTACGTGGCGGGGAATCCGATGACCCCCGATGATCTGGTGGCCGAGGCCCGGGCGATCTTCCCCGAGACGCTGGTGGCGAAGGACTTCCTCAGCCTCTCGGTGGGGACGGCGGGCTGAGCCTGCAACAGTTCGCGTGATTCCGTTCCGGGGGACCCGTCGCCCGTGATACAAGGTCTCAGTTGCGGTCCGACCGCCATTCCGCCGGCTTCTCCCATGGCCCCCCTCCTTCGCTCAGCCGCCCCGCTGTCAGCCGCCCTTCGCACCGCCCGCCTTCGCAGCGCCGTCGGTGCCGTGGTCCGGACGCTGCTGATCCTTCCCCTGGCCCTGCTGGTCTGTTTCGCGGGCCCCGCGGCCGCGGCCCAGTGGAGCGCCGAGGACCTCACCGTGCCGGTCTCCCCCGACGGCACCCTGGTGACCTTCAGCGAGAAGGAGGTCAAGACCGGCCGCAAGCTCTTCAACGAAAGCTGCGGCACCTGCCATGCCGGTGGCATCACCAAGACCAACCAGAACGTGGGGCTCGATCCCGAGACCCTCGCCCTGGCCACGCCGGCCCGGGATTCGGTGGAGGCCCTGGTCGACTACATGAAGGACCCCACCTCCTACGACGGGGAGTACAGCATCGCGGACGTGCACCCCAGCCTGCGCAGCAGCGACGTGTTCGTGAAGATGCGCGATCTGGACGACGAGGACCTGCGTCTGATCGCCGGCTACATCCTGGTGGCCCCGAAGGTCCAGGGCGTCCAGTGGGGCGGCGGCAAGATCTACTTCTGATCGACCGGCCTACCGTTGCCGGCCGGCCCTGGGCCGGCCGGTTTTTTTGTGGCTGGACGCGGACGGCTCAGGGGGCCGGGGCCGGGAGAGGTGGCGGTGGGGGTGGGGCCAGGTTGCCCGCCTCCAGCGACGCGGGCAGCTTGCTGTACCACCACTCCTGCAGGGCGGGGGCCAGGCGCTGGGGGAACAGGGTGATCACGGTGCGCGTGGGGCGGGCCCCCGGCTGGAGCAGTTCCACGGCGTAGGAGGGGCAGCGGCGGGCGGCCAGGTCGGGCACGAAGCGGCGGCCGACGCGACGCCAGCTGGGTTCCTTGCTGCGCCAGGCCAGGCGGCAGCAGGGCCAGGGCAGCTCCTCCCGATCGAACAGACGGCAGCAGGGTCCCAGGACCCGGTAGCTGTACTGGCCGCCGGGGCTGGGATGTTCGCTGCCGGAGGCCAGCACGGTGTCCACCTGAAGTGCCATGAAAAAGCCACCCCTGAGGGTGGCGGAGAAGAACGCGGGGTTCAAGGGGCGATCCAACCGGACCGCCCGGCGAGGAGCTCAGTAGAGCTCTTCTTCGGTGTGGGTCTTGATGGTGCAGTCGGAGGTGGGGTAGGCGACGCAGGTGAGGACGAAGCCGGCCTCGATCTGGTCGTCGTCGAGGAAGCTCTGATCCGACTGGTCGACGGTGCCGGAGGTGAGCTTGCCGGCGCAGGTGGAGCAGGCGCCGGCGCGGCAGGAGTAGGGCAGGTCGATGCCCTGCTCTTCGGCGGCGTCGAGGATGTACTGGTCGTCAGGAACCTCGATGGTCTTGTTCAGGCCCTCGCTCTCATTGACGAGGGTGACCTTGTAGGAAGCCATGGAAGAGATTGGAGCTCACAGACACCCGGCAGCCAGGGCCTGTAGGACCCGCCCTTCCTACATCCGACAGGGGGCTTTCCCGGCGATCTTGGGCTCGCAGGCCGGGAAGCCCAATCAAAGCCAGGACACAGATCAGCGTGCCTTATGCAACATCCGATGCCGAACGGATCCGCAGCAGGCCCCAGCGGTCCTGTTCTACCCGCCCTTCCACACGCCAGCCCGCCGCCGCCAGATCCCGCTCCAGGCCTGGGGCCTGATCCACCAGCAGGCCGCTGAGCAGGCCCACGCCGCCGGGGCTCAGCAGGTGCTCGAACCAGGGAATCAGGGCCTCGATCACCGGCGCCAGGATGTTGCACAGCAGCAGATCCGCCCGACGGCCGTCCAGCAGCGCCACCAGGGCCTCGGCCGACCCGGTGGTCACCGTGAGGCCGCGGGTGCCGTCCAGGCCGTTCAGGGCCGCGTTCTGTCGGGTCGCCCGCTCCGCCAGGGGGTCGGTGTCGGCGGCGGCCACGCTCGCCGCCCCCAGCCGCAGGGCGGCCAGGCCCAGGATGCCGCTGCCGCAGCCCAGATCGGCCACCCGCAGCCCCTCCAGGCCCGCCCCCAGCCCCGCCTGCTCCCGCTCACCGGCGAGGCCCTCCAGGCCCTCCAGGCAGAGGCGGGTGGTGGGGTGGCTGCCGGTGCCGAAGGCGCTGCCCGGATCGATGCGGATCACCAGCCGCCAGGCCTGCTCGGGCGGCACCTCCAGCCAGGCCGGCAGCACCAGCAGCCGCTCCCCCACCGGATCGGGCCGCCAGTGGCTCTTCCAGCTCAGGCTCCAGTCCTCATCGGCCTGGCGCTTCCATTGGATCGGCGGCAGCGGCAGGTCAAAGGGTTCCCCCAGCGGGGCCAGGGCCCTCTCCAGCTCCTGGCGCTGGTCGGCGGGCCAGTCGCTCTCCGGCAGCCAGGCCAGTAGCTGACGCTGCTGCGGCGCCTCTGGGGGGTGCTGGAGCGCCACCCGCGTCACCCCCAGGAGCGGCAGCTTCCAGAGCAGGGACTCCTCCAGTTCGGCCGGGGCGGCCATCTCCAGCCGCCACCAGACCAGGCCCATCAGAGGGTGACCGGGTGGGCGGCCTGGATGCCGTTGATGCCGTGGATCACCGCCAGCAGGCTGGGGGGGATCGGATCGTCGAGGCTCAGCACCATCACAGCGTCGCCCCGGACGATGCGGCGGCCCACCTGCATCGAGGCGATGTTGACGTTGTGCTCGCCCAGCAGGGAGCCCAGCTGGCCGATGATGCCGGGCATGTCCCGGTGGCGGGTGAAGAGCATGTGACGGCTGGGGGTCACGTTCACTGGGAATTCGTCGATGGTGGTGATGCGCAGTTCGCCGTCGGTGAACACCGCCCCGGTGACACTGTGATTACCCCGGGGGCTGCGGGAGCTGAGCTGCAGCGACCCGCCGGCGAAGTCGCGGCTGGCGTCGTCCTTCACCTCAAGCACGTGGATGCCGCGCTCCTTGGCCTCCAGGGTGGCGTTGACGTAGTTGATGCTGTCGCCCAGGGCGGCCGAGAGGATGCCCTTGAGGGCCGCCACCACCAGGGGCTGGGCGGGGTGGGAGGCGAATTCACCCTGCAGCCGCACCTCCAGCTCGCTGATCTGGCCGCCGGCCAGCTGGCTGAGCAGCAGGCCCAGGGTTTCCGCCAGCTGCAGATGGGGCTTGAGCAGCTCCATCACCTCGGGGGTCAGGCCGGGGATGTTGACGGCGCTGCGGGCCGGAAGACCCAGGAGCACATCCCGGATCTGCTCGGCCACGTCGATGGCCACGTTCTCCTGGGCCTCCTCGGTGGAGGCGCCCAGGTGAGGGGTGAGGATCAGCCGTTCCTTGACCAGCCGCAGGGGGGAATCGGCCGCCAGCGGCTCCTTGGCGTAGACGTCGAGGGCAGCGCCGGCGATGACGCGGTTCTCGACCGCATCGGCCAGGGCCTGCTCGTCGATGATGCCGCCGCGGGCGCAGTTCACCAGGCGGGCGGTGGGCTTCATCGTGGCCAGCAGCGCCGCGTTGACCAGGTTCTCGGTGTCCGGGGTGCGGGGCAGGTGCAGGCTGACGTAGTCGGCTTCGGCGAACAGCTGGGGCAGGGGCAGCAGCCGCACCTGCAGCAGCTGGGCGCGCTCGGCGGAGATGAACGGGTCGTAGGCGGCCACGTCCATGCCCAGGGCCCGGGCGACGCGGGCCACATGGGAGCCGATCTTGCCGAGGCCCACCACGCCGAGGGTCTTCTTGTAGAGCTCGTTGCCCACGTAGGTCTTGCGGTCCCAGCCGCCGGCGATGGTGCTGGCGTGGGCGTGGGGCACGTGCCGCGACAGGGAGAGCATCAGCGCCAGGGCGTGCTCGGCGGCGGCGATCGTGTTGCCCTCCGGGGAATTGACGACGATCACGCCGCGGCGGGTGGCGGCGGGCACATCGACGTTGTCGACGCCCACACCGGCCCGGCCGATGATGCGCAGACGGCTTGCCGCCTCGATCACCTCGGCGGTCACCTGGGTGCCGGAGCGGATCATCAGCCCCTCGTAGTCACCGATGCACCCCACCAGCTGCTCCGGGCTCAGACCCGTGCGCACGTCCACCTGGGCGACCTGGGAGAGGATGTCGATCCCCGCCTGGTCGATGGGATCGGAGACCAGAACCTTCGTCATGTCCGGCAGCGGTGGGGAGGGCGGGGGGTGCGCCCCCAGGGGGGCAGGCCGGAGGTGCAGTGTAGAGAGCGGTGCGGAGAGGAGCCCATGTCCCTGAGTGTGGTGGTCGTGCTGGACGACCGTGACCGCCTGCATGCGTTGCGGGATCGCTTGCTGGCGCTGCAACCGGCCCCGACCCGCGTGCTGGCGATCGGCAGCGGTGAGGCGACCATGTCGGAGGTTGAGCGGCTGGATCCGGCCACGGCCCGGCGGCGGCGGCAACAGTCGATGGTCCGCTGGCTGCTGCCCTTCGGGTTCCTGGCCGGGCTCACCTTCACCCAGATCACGGATCTGCACACCTTCAGCTTCGCCGGGGTCTACGGCGAGCCCCTGATCGGCGGCCTGCTGGGCATGGGCTCCGGCTGGATGGGCAGCTTCGCCGCCGCCGCCAGCGTCAGTTCGGAGGAGGACGACCGCATCCGCATCCTGCGCAACCGGCTCGATGAGGGCTGCTGGCTGCTGCTGCTGGAGGCCCCCGTCGGCCGGGAGATCCCCTGGACCACCATCCAGCTGGCGCGACCGACGGCGGTCGTGCGGCTGGACGACACCTGAAGCCGGAGGGCCCATGCTTCCACGACGGGACCTGCTGGAGGGGAGTCGCCACCCGGAGGAGCTCGGGGCGCTCTTCACCCTGGCGGAGGCGGCCCTGCGCACCTGGGAGCCCCAGGTCAGCGGCTTTCTCGAGGCGGCGGTGCGGGAGGAGGCCGAGGACCGGCTTGGTGCCCTCAGCGAGCTGAGCCTCGCCAGTGACGGCGGCCACCCCGGCGCCGAGCGCCGCTGCCTGCTGCTGGCACGGTCGGGACAGGAGCCGGCGGCCCCCGCCCTGCTGGGGCTGGAGATCAGCGGCAACTTCCTGTTCGATCCCGCCTCGGCGGCCGACATGGCCGCGGGACTGGCCGCTTCCGGCGCCGGGGCCGCGGAGCTGGGTGACCTGTGGCTGCGGGGCGATCGGGGCGGCCAGGCGATCGTCAGCGAGGCCCTGGCCCGGCGGCTGGACGGCACCGAGGGCCTGGTGCGCACGGTGCCGGTGCGGTTCGAGGCCCGGCCCATCGAGGCGCTGCAGCTGCCGGCCCGCCGGTTGCCCCGCCAGCTCACGACGGTGGAGGCCTCCCTGCGGCTGGATGCCCTGGCGTCGGCCGGTTTCGGGCTGTCCCGCAACCGCATGGCCACCCTGATCCGGCAGGGGGCCGTCCGCCTCGACTGGAAGCTGGTCAGCAGCCCCAGCCAGCCCCTGGCGGTGGGGGCGCGGGTCCAGCTGGAGGGGCGGGGGGAGCTGGAGGTGCTGGCGATCGAACCCACCAAGCGGGAGCGCTTCCGGATCCGGCTGGAGCGCCATTGAGGGCCGGCCGGCGCAAGTTGACAGGAGGGAAGGCCGGCGAGTAGGAAAACCCTGGGTGAAAACCGGATCCTGATCGTCCTCCCGTTACAGTTCGCCTGTGACAGTCCGGCATCAGGTGAAGTTTTTGTCCCGGGGATGACCAGCCATCTCGATCACCTGGGATGGTCAGGGTCATGAACCGGAATTGATTCGAAAGGATCTGAATTCGGTGCCACTTCGGTGATTCCGAGCTCGGGCGATTAGCTCAGAGGTAGAGCACTACCTTGACACGGTAGGAGTCACTGGTTCGATTCCAGTATCGCCCATAGATTGCGTCCATTGAAGATTGCTGAGGTCCTGCATCTGAATCCGGTTGGGTGCAGTGATCTCTTCACTGCTACCCTCACCCGATCCCGAACATGAGCCTGCCAGCGTGAGTCCCGCCGAGGCCGTTGCCCCTCCCTCCTGCACGGTGGTGGTGGGTCTGGGCCGGTCCGGTCTGGGGGCCGCCCGTCTGCTGCAGGCCCGTGGCGAGACGGTTGTGGTGATCGAAAGCGCTGACACGCCGGAGCACCGGGCCCTGGCGGATCAGCTGGAGAGCGAGGCCCTCGCGGTGCGGCTCGGCGTGCCCCTGAGCCTCGAGGCGTTCCAGGACCTGCCGCTGCCGCCGGCGGCCGTGGTGGTCAGCCCGGGCATCCCCTGGAACCACCCGGTGCTGGAAGCGCTCCGCACCCGGGGGGTGCAGGTGCAGGGGGAGATCGTGCCCGCCTGGCAGGCCAGCCGCGACGTGCCCTGGATCGGCATCACCGGCACCAACGGCAAGACCACCGTCACCTGCCTGGTGCAGCACCTGCTGCAGCAGGCCGGCCGGGACGCGCCCCTCTGCGGCAACGTCGGCATCTCCGCCGCCGAGGTGGTGCTGCAGCGGCGTCTGGAGCAGGGGCCCCGCCCGGACTGGCTGGTGGTGGAGCTGAGCAGTTACCAGATCGAGGCCGCCCCCGCCGTGGCGCCGGCGATCGGCGTCTGGACCACCCTCACCCCCGACCACCTGGAGCGCCACGGCACCCTGGCCGCCTACCGGGCCATCAAGCGGAGTCTGCTGGAGCGCTCCCGCGTCCGCATCCTCAACGCCGACGATCCCGACCTGCGCCACCACGCCGACAGCTGGGACCAGGCCGAGTGGATCACCGCCGGCCCCCGGGAGGCCCTGCCGGCGGGGCTTGATCCGGTGCTCTGGATCGACGGGGACGATCAGGTGCGGGGCCGCCAGGGCCCCCTGTTCCCGGCCTCCGCCCTGGCCATGCCCGGTGCCCACAACCGCCAGAACCTGCTGCTGGCCGTGGCGGTCGGGCTCCACGCCGGGCTGGAGCCGGCGGTGATGGAGGCCGCCTGCCGCTGTTTCCCCGGTGTCCCCCACCGGCTCGAACGCCTCCGCAGCCTCAAGGGCATCACCTGGTTCAACGACAGCAAGGCCACCAACTACGACGCCGCCGAGGTGGCCTTGCGGGCCCTGGAGGGTCCTTTGGTGGTGCTGGCCGGTGGCCAGTCGAAGCAGGGGGAGGCCGGGGCCTGGCTGGAGCAGCTGCGGCAGCGGGCCGCGGCGGTGGTGCTCTACGGAGCGGCGCGGCAGGAGTTCGCCGGCCTGCTGGAGTCCAGTGGCTACGGCGGCGTGGTGAAGCTGGAGCAGGACCTGGAGGGTGCGGTGGCCCTTGCCGCGACGCTGGCCCCCGCCCTCGGCTGCCGGGGGGTGCTGCTCTCCCCGGCCTGTGCCAGCTTCGACCAGTACACCAGTTTCGAGGCCCGCGGCGACCACTTCCGCCGGCTGGTGCTGGCCCTCGACACCGACAGCTGAGGCGGACGCTCCATGGCCTGGTGGTTGATGAAGAGCGAGCCGGATGTCTACGGCATCCACCACCTGCAGGCGGAGGGCAGCACCCTCTGGGACGGCATCCGCAACTACCAGGCCCGCAACTTCATGCGCGCCATGCAGATCGGTGATCGCGCCTTCTTCTACCACTCCAACACCAGCCCCCCCGGCATCGTCGGCCTGATGGAGGTGATCGAGACGGGGCTGGTGGATCCCAGCCAGTTCGATGCCGCCTCCAAGTACTTCGACCCGGCCTCTAAGCCGGAGGCTCCGCGCTGGGACTGCGTCCGCCTCGCCTACCGCGCCACCTTTCCGGCGATGCTGAGCCTGGACGCCCTGCGGGAGCAGTTCAGTGTCGAGGACCTGGCGGTGGTGCGCCGGGGCAATCGCCTCTCGATCCTGCCGGTGAGCGACGCCAGTGCCGCCCGACTGTTCCGCCTGCTGGGGGTGGAGCCGGACGCCTGAGACCTGGACCTCCTGACGCGGGCCCGGCCTCAGGCCGCCGGCGCCGAGAAGGCCTGGTGGCCGGGAAACAGGTTGGCCAGGTAGCAGCGGGTCACCCCGCGGTTTCGGATCCCGTTCTGCACGAGAAACCCCGCCAGGGCAGCCTGGAACAGCCGGTACTGGTCCCAGTTGGGGTGCTGCTCGATGAACTCCCGCATGGCCTCCAGCAGCGGCGCGGGCACCTCCGCCCGCAGGCTCACCAGAGACTCGGCCCCATCCAGTGGCAGTGTTCTCGGGCGGGGCATCGCGGATGGCGGGCAGGGCGTGAGCCAGTTCTCCACACCCGAGGGGCCACGTCAAACGCCGCCGGCGGCGGCCCGGCGCCCCCCGTCCCAGCCTGAGACACCAGCCACCGCAGGGGCTTCGGGGCGTCCCCGGGGCCACTCCGGCCGCTCAGGAATGGTTGCCTTCCCCTGTCAAGCGGCGGCGGCGCCGCCAGCCGCTTCTCCCCATCCGGGGCCGCTGGCCAGCGGCGACCGCCGCCGGCCTGGGGAGAAACGGTGCAAAACCGGGGGGGCGGCTGGGGAATCCGCCAACGATCAACAATCCTGATCCCCGCCCCCTGGCTCAGCGGGTCTCAGGCGCTCCAGCGCGGTGCTGAACGCCTCGCTGGCGGCGGCCCCCCAGCCCCCTTCGATGCCCCGGCCTCCCGGGCCGGGCGTGAGCACCAGCTGCAGCGTCCACCGGTGCCGGTCGCCGTCCAGGCCCAGCCACAGGCATCCGGCGTCACCGGCATCCCCGATCGGCAGCTCCACCTCCATGGCCACGGCCTCTTCGGCCATCAGGACATCGGCCATGGCCCGGTGCTGGGCGGTGAGCTGGGCGGCGGCCAGCTGCAGGGCGCGCAGTTCGGCGGCGGTCAGTTCACTGGCCCAGCCGTCGCCCCCGATCAGGGCGATGAAGGGAGCGCGGGCAGGATCCACCACCAGCCGCCAGCCCTGGCCCTCGCAGACTTCCACGGCGGCGTGGCGCGGACCCTCAGCCGGGCAGCAGGTCGGGTTGGTCCTGCTCGTCGCTGAGTTCGATGATGGCCCGCTGGACCGGCTTGATCATCGAGTCGTCGAGCAGGCCGTCGAAATCATCGAAGCGACGCTGCTTGGCCCGGAAAGCGATGCGAACGGTGGTCAGGTAACGGTTGGAGGAGTGACGGATCAGGCTCTCCCCCCGCTGGGCCAGTTCCTTGGCGTTGAGTTCGCTGCTCGGCATGCGGGCCTGATCATCAGTCTCAACACCCTAGATCAGCCCATCGGCCCGCCCCTTCCTGCCGGCACCGGCCTAGAAGGGGAGCCACCCATTGAGCCATGAGCGGAACCCTCACCATGAGCGGAACCCTCGCCATCGACCTGGGCAGCAGCACCACCGTGGTGGCCTGGCAGGACCGCCAGGGCCCCCCCGGCCTGCTGCCCCTGCCGCCCTACAGCTGTGGTGACCCCTGTGTGGTGCCCAGCCTGCTGTGGCTGGAGGCTCCCGACGCCGAACGGCCCCTGATCGGCCGGCAGGTGCTTGAGGCGGCCCTGGCCGATGGCGACCACCCCGGCCTGTGCCGGGACTTCAAGCGCCGGATCGGTGGGCCGGCGTCCGCCCCGCAGCCGGGCTGGCTCAGTGCCGAGCGGGCCGGTTCCCTGCTGCTCGAGGGCCTGTGGCGGGCCCTGCCGGCGGGGCTGGTGCCGGAGCGGCTGGTGCTCACCGCCCCGATCGAGACCTACCGCGGCTACCGGGCCTGGCTGGAGCGGGCCAGCCGCGACCTGGCGGTGCCCGAGCTGGCGCTGGTGGACGAGCCCACCGCCGCCGCCATCGGCGCCGGCCTGCCCCCCGGCAGCCGGGTGCTGGTGGTGGACATGGGCGGCGGCACGATCGATCTCTCCCTGGTGGCCCTGGAGGGCGGCGAGGGGCGGGCGGCGCCGATCGCCCAGCTGCTGCGCTTCGCCGGCCGGGACCTGACCCGCAGCGGCCAGAGCCTGCGCTGCGCCCGGGTGATCGGCAAGGCGGGGGTGGCCCTGGGAGGGCGGGACATCGATCGCTGGATCGCGGCCCACCTCTGCCCGGAGGGGCCCGTCGACGGCGCCCTGCTCCAGCTCGCCGAACGGATCAAGTGCCAGCTCAGCGAGGCCCCCGAAGCCCGGCAGATCCAGCCGGCAACCGGGTCCTTCCGCGAGCTCACCCTGACCCGGCCCGTCTTCGAGCGGCTGCTGGAGGAACGCGGGCTGCCGCAGCTCCTGGACGGTCTGCTGGAGGCGGTCCTGGCGGCGGCCCGCCGGGAGGGGCTGGGGCTGGGGGACATCGACGCCGTGCTGCCGGTGGGGGGCAGCAGCAGGATTCCCTTGATCCGTCGTTGGCTCGAGCTCCGCTGCCCCGGCGTGCCCCTGCGGGGCGAGCGGCCGGTGGAGGCCGTGGCGCTGGGGGCCCTGGCCCTCACCCCCGGGGTCCGTGTCCGGGACGTGCTGGCCCGTGGCGTCTCCCTGCGCTGCTGGGACCGGCGCAGCGGGGCCCACCGCTGGCATCCCCTGTTCGTGGCCGGCCAGAGCTGGCCCACGGAGCAGCCCCTGGAGCTGGTGCTGGCCTGCAGCCAGGACGGCCAGGAGGAGCTGGAGCTGGTGCTGGGGGAGCCCCTGCCGGAGGAGCGGGCCGAAGTGGTCTTCGAGGCGGGGCTGCCGGTGCTGCGTGAGCGGCCGGCGGGGGCGGCCCCGGTGCGGCCCTGGTCAGCGCCGCCACTCACCATCCCCCTGCCCTCCCCGGGTCAGCGCGGCGTCGACCGGCTGCGGCTGCGCTTCTCCATCGATGCCCAGGCCCGGCTCCTGGTGGCGTGGGACGACCTGGAGGCCGCCGCCGACGGCGGCCGGAGCGAGCCGTGCCCCCTGGGTCCGGTGCGCTGAGCGCCCCGGGGACCGGGCCGTTGGCCGCCGACGGGGGTGGACGCCGACCAGGCTGCCCCCGCGACCGGGCGCCGGTCGCCGCCGTTGCATACAACGGTGGAGAACCGCGCTGTTTCTCCCCCCTTGGCCCTCCGCCGGCACAGACTCCCGCGCTTCTGGCTGGCCATCACCCTGGGTTCGGTCGCCGCCGCCATCGGCCTGGGTTACTGGTGGGAGCGCCAGTTGCCCGTGCGCCTGGAGCAGGCGTCCACCAGCGGCCGCCTCGATGACTGCCTCCGCTACAGCGAGCAGCTGGCGGCCCTCAGCTGGCTGCCCGGCCGCACGCCCTTCGATCGGGGCCGCTGCCTGCGGGCCAAGGCCGACCAGCTCTGGGGGCAGGAGGAGTGGGGCGAGGCCCTGCGGCTGCAGCGCCAGGTGATCAATTCCCGGGCCGGCACCCCCTCCGACCGCGAGAGGCTGGCGCGCTGGCAGCGCCAGCTGCGGACCCTGGCCCGCACCCGCTTCCAGGCCGGGGATCTGCAGGGTGCTCTGGCGGCCCTTGCCCCCCTGGGGGAGGAGCGCAAGGACGACGGCAGCGCCATGGGCGACGACCTGCAGGCCATCTGGAACCGCAACCGCTCCCAGCTGGAGCGGGCGACGCTGCTGGTGAAGCAGAAGCGCTGGTGGGAGGCCCTCGACAGCCTCAACCGCATCGACCATCCCTGGTGGCGCCAGCAGAGTGAGCCCCTGCGGCAGGAGGTCAAGAAGGGCCTCGACCAGCTCCAGGGCAAGGACCGGGAGCACGACAGCCACGGTTCCCTGCCCCACACGGTGTCCGGGGAGAAGCTGGATGGCCTGGTGCAGCGCCGCATCGCCGCCGGCATGGACGAGTGGCAGGCCTTCCAGGAGGCCTGCAAGGAGCTGGGCGGACGGGTGGTGGAGGCCGGGCCGGAGAGCGCCTGCCAGCGCTGAGCCCCATGACAGGATGGCCGCGCAGAGCGTCCCGGTGGACATGCAGCCAGGTGATCAGGTCAGGGTGTGCCGCAGTGTGGTCGTCTACAACCACCCCCAGCATCGGGGTGAAGCCTTTGATATGGAAGGGCAGCAGGGCGAGGTGTTCAACGTGCTGAACGACTGGAAGGGTCGCCCCATCAGCCCGACCCTGCCCGTGGTGGTGGCCTTCGGCAAGTTCCGGGCCCATTTCCGCGAGGACGAGCTCGCCACCGTCTGAGAACGCCTCCTCAGTCGCGCAGCAGGTAGACCCCCTCCTCGCCATCGATGGCCTGGAGGCACAGCTGGATCGTCTCGTGGCGGGCGGTGGGCACCACCCGGCCGCAGAAGTCCGGTTGAATCGGCAGTTCCCGGTGCCCCCGGTCGACCATCACCAGCAGCCCCACGCGGCGGGGACGGCCCCAGCCCTGCAGGGCCTCCAGGGCGGCCCGCACCGTGCGGCCGGTGAAGATGACGTCATCGACGAGCACCACCTGGCGCCCGTCCACCGGCACCGGCAGCTGGGTGGCCTCCACCAGGCGGGTGCCCACCCGCTCCAGGTCGTCGCGGTGGAAGGTGGGGTCGAGGCTGCCGTGGGCGATGGGATGGCCGCAGATCGCCTCCAGCCGCCCGGCCAGCACCCGGGCCAGGGCCACACCGCGGGTGGGGATGCCCAGCAGCACGAGGTCCTGGCTGTCGGCCACCGCCTCCAGCACCTGGGAGGCGAGCCTGTCGAGGGTGCGTCCCAGGTCCTGGGCGGAGAGCAGCTCCAGCCGGTCGGAGGAACCCGATGATGCGACCTGAGGTCTGGCCACAAAGCGTATGGCGTGTAACCAAAGCCTGACGCATCCACGCCGGAAGAAGGTGATCTTGAAGGGGGGCTGTAGGTTGGCGTGGCGTTGAAACGTGCAGATTTTCTCGCTGGTGAAAGCAGCTCCCTCCCAGAAGCAGTCCGCTGGCGGCACCGGCGAACGCGTCCCCTGCGAGACGGCTGCCCCCGTCGCCCCCATGGTTCTGGCCATCCTTGATGGCTGGGGATACAGCCCGGAGGCCGATCACAACGCCGTGAGGAAAGCGGACACCCCGGTGATGGATGCCCTCTGGCATGCCTATCCCCACACCCTGATCGAAGCCAGCGGCGCCGCCGTGGGCCTGCCGGATCACCAGATGGGCAATTCGGAGGTGGGACACCTCACCATCGGCTCCGGTCGGATCATCCGCCAGGAGCTGGTGCGGATCGGCCAGGCGGTGCGCAGCGGCTCGATCGCCGGCAACCAGGCCCTCAACGATCTGGGTGACACCCTGCTGGCCAGCGGCCGCCCCCTGCACCTGATCGGCCTCTGCTCCGATGGCGGCGTCCACAGCCATGTCGACCACCTGGGCGGTCTGCTGCGCTGGGCCGCCGGCCGCGGCCTCACCGATGTGCTGATCCATGTGGTCACCGATGGCCGCGACTCGGCCCCCCACGGGGGCCCGGGTTACCTGGCCCGGATCCAGGCGATGATCGACGAGGCCGGTGTGGGCCGCATCGCCACCCTCTGCGGCCGTTACTGGGCCATGGACCGCGACCAGCGATGGGAGCGGACCCAGAAGGCCTATCGCCTGCTGACCGAGCCATCCGAGATCTGCCCCTTCACGCCGGAGGAGGTGCTGCAGGGCTCCTATGCGGCGGGCATCACCGATGAATTCCTCGAGCCGGTGCGCCTCAGCGAGGGGCTGCTGGAGTGCGGTGATGGCCTGGTCTGCTTCAACTTCCGCCCCGACCGGGTGCGCCAGATCATCCGTGCCCTGGTCCTGCCGGAGTTCGACGGCTTCCCGCGGGAGTGGCTTGGCCCCCTCCATGTGGTCACTTTCACCCAGTACGAGCAGGGCCTGCCCGTGCGGGTGGCCTTCCCGCCCGAATCCCTCGACGGCCTTCTCGGCCAGGTGGTTTCCGAGCACGGCCTGCGCCAGTTCCGCACCGCCGAGACCGAGAAGTACCCGCACGTCACGTACTTCATGAACGGCGGCATCGAGCAGGCCTTTCCCGGTGAAGACCGCCACCTGGTGCCCTCCCCCCGGGTCGCCACCTATGACCAGGCGCCGGCGATGTCGGCGGAGAAGCTCACCGACAGCTGCATCGCCGCCATCGGCAAGGGGATCTACTCCCTGGTGGTGATCAACTACGCCAACCCCGACATGGTGGGCCACACCGGCCAGATGGAGGCCGCCACCGAAGCCATCGCCACGGTCGACCGCTGCGTGGGCCGGCTCGTGGAGGCCACCACCCGCATGGGCGGCAGCCTGCTGATCACCGCCGACCATGGCAACGCCGAGGTGATGCAGGGCCCCGATGGCCTCCCCTGGACCGCCCACACCACCAACCCGGTGCCGGTGATCCTGGTGGAGGGGGAGAAGCGCAAGCTGCCGGGCCATGGCAACGACGTCACCCTGCGGGAGCATGGCGGCCTGGCCGACATTGCCCCGACCCTGCTGGAGATCCTGGGCCTGCCCAAGCCCGCCCGCATGACCGGCACCTCCCTGGTGGTGCCCGCCTCCGTGCCCGCCGCCCGCATCCCCCAGACCCTCGGCGCCTGAGGCTGCAGGCCCGCGGCGGCTAAGCTGGATCAATGGTCAAGAACATCGTTTCATCGCTCTGGATGCTCAGCGGCGCCCTGCTGATCGTCAGCGTGCTGCTCCACAGCCCCAAGGGGGATGGCATGGGGGGCCTGGCCTCCAGTGGCGGCTCGATGTTCAGCAGCGCCCGCAGCGCCGAGAACACCCTCAACCGCATCACCTGGACCCTGCTCTCCCTGTTTCTGGGGCTGGCCGTGGTGCTGAGCGCCGGCTGGCTGGGCTGAACCGGATGGACCGCCGCAACTTTCTCTCCAGCCTGCTGGCCCGGGTGGGGGCCCCCCTGGCGGGACTGCTGCCTTTCCTGCCCGCCGACCGGGCTCTGGCTGCCGCCAAGGCCACCGATCCGGCCTGGCAGCTGAGCCCGGCGCAATGGCGGAAACGCCTGAGTCCGGCGGCCTATGCGGTGCTCCGCGATGAGGGCACCGAGCGCCCCTTCAGCAGTCCGCTCAACAACGAAAAGCGCAGCGGCACCTACGTGTGTGCCGGCTGCCGCCTGCCCCTGTTCTCCTCCAAGGCCAAGTTCGACTCCGGCACCGGCTGGCCCAGCTTCTGGCAACCCCTGCCCAACGCGGTGGCCACGAAAACCGACTTCAAGCTGATCCTGCCGCGTACCGAATACCACTGCCGCCGCTGTGGCGGCCACCAAGGCCACGTGTTCAACGACGGCCCCAAACCCACCGGCAAACGTTACTGCAACAACGGCGTGGCCCTGGCCTTTGTGCCAGGCGGCTGAACCGCCTGCGGCGGCGGGGGCGTTGTGGGCGGCATGGCGAGTGGATCGTGGCCCAGCTGGGCGCCGATGCGCTCCCGGGCCAGCTGGCGGTACTCGAAGACGTGTTCGCCGGCCGCGCAGAGGCCCAGATAAAGGGCCAGCAGGCGGGGCTGCCGCTGCGCCATCTGCCCCAGCTGCCTCCAGAACTGGCCCCGGAGTTCCGGGCGGCGCAGGCCCTGGTGCCAGACCAGCAGGGCCAGAAGCCTGACGGCCCGGGCCGGCGGCACGTGCATCTGCTGAGCGCAGTGGGGATTGGGGGTGATGGCGAGACAGTGGCGCAGGCAGCGCTCCAGATAGGTGGCGGGCTCGTACATCCGCCAGAGGGCCCGCACGTACTCGTGGCCGATGTCCCAGGCCGGGCGGGAGGGCACGAAGTTCATCAGGGTGTTCTGGTCGCCGCAGCCGCCATCGGCACCCGGCAGCAGTCGTCCCTCCTGCTCCAGCCGGGTCCAGAGCGCCGTGTTCGGCAGGGCCTGGAGAATCCCCAGC
The DNA here is from genome assembly GCF_024345635.1 of Cyanobium sp. Lug-B. Classification (NCBI taxonomy): domain Bacteria; kingdom Bacillati; phylum Cyanobacteriota; class Cyanophyceae; order Synechococcales; family Prochlorococcaceae; genus Cyanobium; species Cyanobium sp. Lug-B. The sequence goes on along the minus strand of NZ_JAGQBM010000043.1, from coordinate 9,733 downwards.
ATCGGCTGGGGAATGGCCGTCTCGGCGACGAACGCCTCGATGCGCTGCCCCGCGCCAGAGCGTTCCCCGTCGAAGCCGAGGATGAACCCGGCGTAGATAACCAGTCCCGCCGCACTGATCGTCCGGCAGGCTTCGGCGAGGGGATGGCGGGTGTTCTGCCGCTTGCGGGTGAGCTCCAGACTGTCCTGGTCGGGGGTCTCGATGCCCAGGAAGACCCCGAAGAAGCCGGCCCGGGCCATCAGATCGAGCAGCTCGGGCTGCTCGGCCAGATTCACCGAGGCTTCGGTCAGGAAGTTGAAGGGGTAGCGATGCTCCCGCATCCAGGGAATCAGATCGTTCAGCAGACGCTTGACGTTGTGTTGATTGCCGATGAAGTTGTCATCCACCATGAAGATGGATCCCCGCCAGCCCAGGTCGTAGAGGATTTTCAGTTCCCCCAGGATCTGGTGGTTCTCCTTGGTCCGCGGCTTGCGGCCGTAGAGGTTGATGATGTCGCAGAACTCGCAGTTGAACGGACAGCCGCGGGAGAACTGCACCGCCATCATCAGATAGGCGTCGCGTTGCAGCAGGTCGTAGCGGGGCCTGGGGCTGAGGCTGACATCCGGCTTCTCCAGGGCACGGAACACCCCGCAGGGTTCACCTCGCTCGAGGGCCGCCAGGAAGGCGGGAACGGTGATCTCCCCCTCATCCAGGATCAGATAGTGGGCTCCTGATTGCAGCGCATGCTCCGGCAGGGAGGTGGGATAGGGGCCGCCGACCGCCACTTTTTTACCCATCGCCACCGCCAGGCGGATCAGATGGTGAAAGTCCTCGCGCTGCACCAGCATCGCCGAGACGATCACGAGGTCGCACCAGTGCCAGTCGTCCTCCGTCTCCTCGGCCACGTTCCTGTCGTGGAAGCGCAGATGCCAGTGCGGCGGCAGCAGGGAGGCCACCGTGAGGATCCCCAGTGGCGGGATGAAGGCCTTCACGCCGGCCATCTCCAGGAACCGGTCGAACGACCAGAAGGTTTTCGGGAAGTGGGGATAGAGGAGAAGGGCGTTCATCACAGCAGCGGCGGGATGGCGATGGCCCGGCCGCAGGTGCCGGTCTGGTCCTTCCCTTCGAACGTAGGCAGCTGGAGAGGAATCACGCTGCCGCCACACATTTCTTGCTTCCATTCACCCGCCGGTCGCTGGAGTGGAAGCGGGCCTCACTGGCGGCTTTGGCTGATGCGAATCTGCGCCGTCATTGCTGCAAGTTCACGGCGATCTTTCGGCTCCTCGGGACTTTGATCAGCTCTGCGATGGACGCGAAGGCACAAAAAAGCGCCCCCGCAGGGGCGCTTGGAACTGAAAGCGAAGGAGTGGAGATCCGACGCTGACCGCAGGGCGATCAGTAGTCGAAGTCGCCGCCCATGCCGCCGCCGCCACCGGCGGGAGCAGCTTCCTTCTTCTCGGGCAGGTCGGCCACGATGCACTCGGTGGTGAGCACCATGCCGGCGATCGAGGCGGCGTTCTGCAGGCCGGAGCGGGTCACCTTGGCGGGATCGACGATGCCGGCGGCCAGCATGTCGACGTACTCGCCGGTGGCGGCGTTGTAGCCCTCGTTGAAGGGCTTGTTGCGCACGTGCTCGGCGACGACGGCGCCGTTGACACCGGCGTTCTCAGCGATCCGCTTGAGCGGGGCGGTGAGGGACGAGGCCACGATGGTGGCGCCGATCAGCTCCTCGCCGGAGAGGTTGGCGGCCGCCCACTCCTCGAGGGCCGGGGCCAGGTGGGCCAGGGTGGTGCCACCGCCGGGGACGATGCCTTCCTCAACGGCCGCCTTGGTGGCGTTGATGGCATCTTCCAGGCGCAGCTTCTTGTCCTTCATCTCGGTCTCGGTGGCAGCGCCCACCTTGACCACGGCCACACCGCCGCTCAGCTTGGCCAGACGCTCCTGCAGCTTCTCCTTGTCGTAGGAGGAGTCGGTTTCGTCCATCTGCTTGCGGATCTGCTCGCAGCGGGCCTTGACCGCCGCCTCGTTGCCTTCGGCGACGATGGTGGTGGTGTCCTTGTTGATGGTGATGCGACGGGCGGTGCCCAGCATCTCCAGCTTGGTGTTCTCCAGCTTGAGGCCGGCGTCCTCGGTGATCAGCTGACCGTTGGTGAGAACGGCGATGTCCTCGAGCATGGCCTTGCGGCGGTCACCGAAGCCGGGAGCCTTGACGGCGGCGACGTTCAGGACGCCACGCAGACGGTTCACCACCAGGGTGGCGAGGGCTTCCTTCTCGATGTCCTCGGCGATGATCAGCAGGGGCTTGCCGGTGCGGGCGATCTGCTCGAGCACGGGCACCAGGTCCTGGACGAGACCGATCTTCTTGTCGGTCAGCAGGATGTAGGGCTCGTCGAGCACCGCTTCCATCCGCTCGGTGTCGGTGGCGAAGTAGGGCGAGATGTAGCCCTTGTCGAAGCGCATGCCTTCGGTGACCTCCAGTTCGGTGGTCATCGACTTGCCTTCCTCGAGGGAGATCACACCCTCCTTGCCCACCTTGTCCATGGCGTCCGCGATCATGCGGCCCACCTCTTCGTCGTTGCCGGCGGAGATGGTGCCCACCTGGGCGATGGCGTTGGAGTCGGAGATCGGCTTGGCGTGCTCCTCGATCTTGCCGACGAGGAACTCGGTGGCCTTGTCGATGCCCTTCTTGAGGGTGATGGCGTTGGCGCCGGCGGCCACGTTGCGCAGACCCGCCTTGACCATGGCGTGGGCCAGGACGGTGGCGGTGGTGGTGCCGTCACCGGCGGCGTCGTTGGTTTTGCTGGCGGCCTGACGGATCAGGGCCACACCGGTGTTCTCGATGTGGTCCTCCAGTTCGATCTCCTTGGCGATCGTGACGCCGTCGTTGATGATCTGGGGAGCGCCGAATTTCTTCTCCAGCACCACGTTGCGGCCCTTGGGGCCGAGGGTGACGGCGACGGCTTCGGCAAGGATGTCGATGCCGCGTTCGAGCGCCCGGCGGGCTTGCTCGTTATAGATGATGCGCTTGGCCATGGAAGAAAAAAGATTGCTTGGTTGAAGGTGATGCCGACGGAAACGCCGTCAGATCAGTTGACGACGGCCAGGATGTCCTTCTCGGACAGAAGCACGTACTCGTCGGTGCCGAGCTTGATGTCGGTGCCGGCGTACTTGCTGTAGAGCACCTTGTCGCCGACGCCCACTTCAGGAGCCTGACGGGAGCCGTCGTCGTTGCGCTTGCCGGGGCCGATCTGGACCACTTCACCCACCTGGGGCTTTTCCTTGGCGGTGTCGGGCAGAAGGATGCCACCGGCGGTTTTCTCCTCCGATTCGGACACCTTGATGAAAACGCGATCTCCGAGGGGTTTGACCGTGGAGACGCTGAGGGAAACGGCAGCCATGAAATGACGCGAAGAATGGTTGCGAAGACAGCGACGAGGGATCGGCCGGGGCCGGAGCGTCGCTGGGGTGGGGCGAGTTAGCACTCGCGCCCTTCGACTGCCAACCTAGGTGGCGCCCCGGCTCTGACGCCATCCCCGGGCTGTGCGGGTGACCGAACCGCAGACCGTCAGGCCCCCTGCGGTGGTAAGGTTGCGCCGCTTCAGACGGGTGCAGGATCCCGCTGGCACCCCTCCTTCCTTCCTTACCTATGGCTGCTGCCGCTCCCGCCGTCCCTGGTACCAAAGGCACCGTGCGCCAGGTGATCGGCCCGGTCCTCGACGTGGAATTTCCTGCGGGCAAGCTGCCCAAGATCTTCAACGCCCTCCGTATCGAGGGCACCAACTCCGCCGGCCAGCAGGTGGCCCTCACCGCCGAAGTGCAGCAGCTGCTGGGCGACCACCGGGTCCGCGCCGTGGCCATGAGCAGCACCGACGGCCTGGTGCGCGGCATGAGCGCCCTCGACACCGGCGCCCCCATCTCCGTCCCCGTGGGTGAGGCCACCCTGGGCCGCATCTTCAACGTCCTCGGTGAGCCCGTCGACGAGCAGGGTCCGGTCACCAGCACCATGACCGCCCCGATCCACCGCCAGGCTCCCAAGCTCACCGAGCTGGAGACCAAGCCCCGGGTCTTCGAGACTGGCATCAAGGTGATCGATCTGCTGGCCCCCTACCGCCAGGGCGGCAAGGTGGGCCTGTTCGGTGGCGCCGGCGTCGGCAAGACCGTGCTGATCCAGGAGCTGATCAACAACATCGCCAAGGAGCACGGCGGCGTCTCCGTGTTCGGCGGCGTGGGTGAGCGCACCCGTGAGGGCAACGACCTCTACGAGGAGTTCAAGGAGTCGGGCGTGATCAACGCCGACGACCTCTCCAAGTCGAAGGTGGCCCTCTGCTACGGCCAGATGAACGAGCCCCCCGGCGCCCGCATGCGGGTGGGCCTGTCAGCGCTCACGATGGCCGAGCACTTCCGCGACGTGAACAAGCAGGACGTGCTGCTGTTCATCGACAACATCTTCCGCTTCGTCCAGGCCGGCTCCGAGGTGAGCGCCCTGCTGGGCCGCATGCCGTCGGCCGTGGGCTACCAGCCCACCCTCGGCACCGATGTGGGTGAGCTGCAGGAGCGCATCACCTCCACCCTGGAGGGTTCGATCACTTCGATCCAGGCCGTCTACGTCCCCGCCGACGACCTCACCGACCCGGCGCCCGCCACCACCTTCGCCCACCTCGACGCCACCACCGTGCTGAGCCGCGGCCTGGCCTCCAAGGGCATCTACCCGGCGGTCGATCCCCTCGATTCCACCAGCACCATGCTCCAGCCCGCCGTCGTGGGCGACGAGCACTACCGCACCGCCCGGGCTGTGCAGTCCACCCTGCAGCGCTACAAGGAGCTGCAGGACATCATCGCGATCCTGGGTCTGGACGAACTCTCCGAGGACGACCGCCGCACGGTGGACCGGGCCCGCAAGATCGAGAAGTTCCTCTCCCAGCCGTTCTTCGTGGCCGAGATCTTCACCGGCCAGTCCGGTGAGTACGTGAAGCTCGAAGACACCATCAAGGGCTTCAACATGATCCTGGCCGGTGAACTCGACGACCTGCCGGAAGCCGCCTTCTACCTGGTGGGCAACATCGATCAGGTGAAGGCCAAGGCCGCCAAGATCCTCGCCGACGCCAAGTCCTGATCCGGGAAACCCCATGACCCTCACCCTGCGTGTCCTCGCCCCCGATCAGAGCGTCTTCGACGGCACCGCCGACGAAGTGATCCTCCCCGGCACCACCGGCCAGCTCGGCATCCTCACCGGCCACGTCTCCATGCTCACCGCCCTCGACAGCGGCGTGCTGCGGGTGCGGGAGGGTGCCAACTGGCAGTCGATCGCCCTGATGGGGGGCTTCGCCGAGGTGGTGGCCAATGAGGTCACCGTGCTCGTCAACGGCGCCGAGCTGGGCAGCAGCATCAATGCCGCCGCCGCCCAGACCGATTTCGAGGCGGCCCAGCAGGCCGCGGCGGCGCTGGAAGGCTCCGATCCCAGCCCCGAGAAGGTGAAGGCCCAGCAGGCCCTGGCCCGCGCCCGCGCCCGTCTCCAGGCCAGCAAGGGCGCCTGATCGCGCCCCTGCGGACCGGGACGCCGCGGCCATGGGCAAGGGTCGGGAGCTGGGTCTGCAGCTGCGGGAGTGGATCGCCACCGGTTCCGTCAGCCTGGACAACCCCCAGGCCCTGGCCAACCGACTGATCGACGCCCTCGGGGCGGAGGAGGCCTTGCGTGGTCCCGTGCGGGACCTTGCCACCCAGCCCCTGCTGCAGCGGGTGCTGCAGCTCCAGGGTGGACCCCAGCGCAGCGCCGTCGCCGCCCTCAGCAGCCATCTGGCCGGGATCTATGCGCCTGGTGTGCTGGCCGAACTGCTCGACCTGCTCGAAGCCTGCTCCGGCGTGGCCCCCTCCAGGCCCGGCTCCGCTGCGGCTGGCACCGGTTCCCCGGCCGCCGCCATTCCCCTCCCCCTGGGCCGGCTGGAGGCCCTGCGCCCCCTCGGCCCGGGGCTGGCCCTGGCCGCCGCCTCGGCCCCGGTGCTGTTCTGGGCCGGCGGCGAGCTGGAGACGTGGTTCTTCGATCCCTGGGGCTGGGGCAGCGGCCCGGTGCTGGTGGTGGCCCTGGCCCTGATCCAGGCCCTGGCCCTGGGCCCCCTCAAGGGCCTGCGCCGCCGCTGGCCCCTGACCCTCGAGGCCACCGGGGACCCCCACCGCGCCTGGTGCTGGATCACGGCCCCCTGGATCCACGCCGCCAACGGCGAGGCCCTGCTCAACCTGGGGATGCTGGTGATCGTGCTGGGCGGCACGCCGCTGCCGCTCTCCTCCCTGCTGCTGCGCTTCGCGCTCACCGCCCTGGCCACCACGGCGCCGGCGGTGCTGGTGGCCCGCCGGGCCCGGGTGCTGCGGCAGTGGGACGGCGCCTCCGGGCCCATCGCCGCCCTCATCGCCCTGGCCTGCAGCCTCAGCCTGCTGCACTGGAAGGTGCATCCCTTCCCGGTCGGTGAGGTCGACTTTCCGGCCTGGGTGCTGCTGGTGGTGTACGGGGCCCTGCAGCTGGGCTGGCAGCTGCCCCGCCGCGATCCCCAGGACACCAGCACCCCCCTCGCCCGGCTCCTGAGCAGCCCCTGGTGCTGGGGGACCCTGGCCGGCATCGCCTGGGCGCTGGTCACCCGTGCCCAGGAACTGGGCCGGGGCCTGGGCTGGCTCGGCTGAGGGCCTGCTCGGCTTCCCTCAGCCCGCCAGGGCGCGCATGTACCGCCCCCAGAGCTCGGCCACCAGGGCGCCGGAGGCGGCCTCGGCGGGGCGGTTGTCGTCGTTGCCCATCCAGATGCCGGTGAGGATGCGGCTGGAGGGGGAGTAGCCCACGAACAGCACATCGACGCCGTTGTCGGTGGTGCCGGTCTTGCCGCGGGCATCGGCCACCACTCCGGCGGCGCGGCCGGTGCCGCCGCTCACCACCCCCCGCAGCAGGGCATCCATCTCGGCGGCCAGCGCCGGGTCGATCAGCTGCTGGGGCTTCTCGCCGATTGGCGTGGTGACGCCGGCGGCCGGACAGCTGGCCAGGGAGCGCACCGAGCCGCAGATGCCCAGGTCGTAGATGCGCGTCACCCCGTGCAGGGGCACCGAGCGGCCGCCGTTGGCCACCACGGCGTAGGCCCGGGCCAGCTCGTAGAGGAAGGTCTCCTTGCCGCCCAGCACCATCGAGAAGCTCTCCTCCATCGGCGTGCTGATGCCGAGCTGGCGCGCCTTGGCCACCACCTTGTTCAGGCCGGCCTGCTGGGCCAGCCGCAGGGCCACCACGTTCTCGGAGCTGGCAAAGCCCGCCGTCACGCTGGTGCTGCCACCCCCGCTCCGGCAGCCGGCCACGTAGGAGAGGGGGGCGCAGGAGACGGCATCGCCGGGCTTCGCCCCGGCCTCCAGGGCCGCGAGGAAGGCGAACAGCTTGAAGGTGGATCCGGGCTGACGCAGGGCCTGCACCCGATCGAAGCTTGAGCGGCTGTAGTCGCCGCCGCCGACGTAGGCCAGGATCGCGCCGGTGGCGTAGTCGATCGAAATCAGGGCGCCCTGGGTGAGCCCGGCCCTCGCCCCCGGCCCCTCGAGGAACGCCTTCAGCTGTTTCTGGGCGATGGCCTGCAGGCGCGGATCGATGCTGCTGATCACCGCGTAGTTGCCCCGGGCCTCCGGACTGCTGAGGTCGAGGGCGAAGCGCCGACCCTCCAGCTCGCCGATCACGTAGTCGCTGAAGAAGGGGTAGCTGGAATAGGTGGATGCGCGGCAGGCGGAGGGGTCGATGTTGAGCGGCCGGCGGCGGGCGTCGATCAACGCCTGGTCGGAGAGGTAGCCCTCGGCGTGCATCCGCCCGAGCACCAGGTCGCGGCGTTCGCGGCCCCAGGTGGGGTTCTCCCGGTTGCAGGGGCTGTAGCTGTTGGGGCTCGGCAGCAGGCCCACCAGGAAGGCCGATTCCGCCACGTCGAGGGCGCTGGCCGACTTGCGGAAATACAGCTGGGCCGCCTGCTCGAAGCCCTCCGCCCCCAGCCCCAGGTAGGCCCGGTCGAGGTACATCTTGAGGATGCGGTTCTTGCTGAACCCCGCCTCCAGCTGCCAGGCCACCCACAGCTCCCGCAGCTTGCGGGCCACCGACACGTCGGTGCCCACCGCCGGGTAGACCATGCGGGCCACCTGCTGGGTGAGGCCGCTGCCGCCGCCGGTGCCCTGCACCAGGGAGCGCAGGGTGCCGAACAGGTCGATGCCGCTGTTCCAGCCGAAGCGCGAATCCTCCGAGGCGATCAGGGCCTGGCGCAGGTGCAGGGGGTAGTCGGCCAGGGTCGGCAGGGCCGTCGAGGAGCCCTCGGCCGCATCGATCTGGCGGCCGTCGGTGGAGAACACCTTCACCGGTCCGCTCACCGAGCGGATCGAGGAGCCGCCGGCGACGGTGGTGGCCAGCAGCAGGCCCCCCAGGGCGACGCCCGAGCCCACCAGGGCGCCGATGGCACCCCAGTGCACCCATTGCCCCAGGGGGCTGCGGGGATGGCGGTACACCAGGGTGGGCGCCTCGCCCTTGAGCGGCGAGCCGAGCTGGAGCCGGTCCCCGTCCCGCAGGCGGATGGTGCGGATGCGGCGGTCCCGGTGGAACAGGCCATTGGCGGAGCCGAAGTCCTCGCCCACATAGTCCCGGTCACCGGGCCTCTCCTGCTCGACGATGGCGTGCACCCGGCTGACGCCCGTGGCGTCGGCCTGCAGCTCGCAGAGGGGATCCCGGCCGATGCGGTAGCGGCCCCCCTCCAGCGCCAGCCGCTGGCGGCACTGGCCGCCGATCCAGAGTTCCAGCCAGGCGTCGTGGTGCCTCAGCCCCCCCAGGGCTGCCGCCAGGTCCCGGCGGCGGCCGCCCGCCGAGGGGGCTCTCAGGGCCCGCCAGAGGCCGGCCCAGCCGGCGGGTCCGGCCGGTGCGCCGGGGGATTGGGAGGCCGGTGAGGCCTCAGCAGAGGTGGCAGGGGCGGTGCTGGCTGCGGTGCTGGATGCGGTGCTGGCTGGGGTACTGGCGCCAGCCGACGCCTGCTCCGTCGTCCCCCCCATCCCCGGCCCGTCCGCCTTGCTCCCATACGCTACCCGCAGCGATCGGAGCGGCCGGCCAGGTGGAGCAACGGCGGGATCCATGGGCACCCTTCCGCATCTGGACCGCCCTGACCATCGGGGTGTACGCGGTGCGGGCCAGCTTCGCTGCCACCTGGGTGGGGGCGATCCCTGGCTGGGTGCTGCTGCTCCTGCTGCTGGTGGCCCTGGCCCTGGCCACCTGGGCGCTCCTCTTCCCCGGGCGGATCGTCCCCTTCCGGGAGGGGGAACCGGTGGGCTGGTGGGGTCGGTTCCTGGCCGATCGCCGTCTCGGCCGCCGCGGCGGTGCGCTGGACGATCCGCCATGAGCGCCCTGCCCCGCCTGGTGCTGCGGGACGATCCCGGCCGGAGCGTGCCGCTGGATCCCCGCACGCCCCTCTCCATCGGCCGCGATCCGGCCTGTGGCCTCTGCCTGGCCGAGGCCCGGGGCGTTTCCCGCCACCATGCCGTGGTGCGGATGTCCCGCACCCGGCCGGGCCAGTGGCTCCTCTGCGACACGGGCAGCGCCAACGGCACCTATCTCGAGGGGGCCCGACTCAAGGACTGCCGCCCCCTCTCCGACGGCGATGAGATCCGCCTCGGCCTGAACGGGCCGGTGCTCCAGTTCCGCGCCAGCGGCAGCCCGCCCCCCAGCGCCCCCCCCGCCGCCACGGCCGCCGCCACCCGCGGCCGACGGGCACCGCCGCCG
>NZ_JAGQBM010000042.1:0-26686 GCF_024345635.1 Cyanobium sp. Lug-B | reverse complement strand
CCCGCCTGCCGCGCCGCGGGGCGGACGGAGCCCAGCTGGGCGGCTACTCCGCCGCCAGCTACGACAGCCACCGCGATGGGCTGCTGCTGCTCAGCGATGCCCCCCGGGGCCGGGTGGACGCCTGGAGCGGCGTGCGGCAGCTGGGCCGGGGGCCGCTGCGGCCCCTGTTCCGGCTGGAGCTGAAGGGATCGCCCCAGGCCCCGCTGCCGGAGGAGATCGACGCCGAGGGGCTAGTGGTGGTCGGCGAGCGGCTCTGGGTGGCCAGCGAGGGGCGCCGCAGCGCCGCCCGGCCGGCCCAGCTGCTGGCCTTCGATCGGAGCAGCGGCGTGCTGCAGCGCGCCACCCCCCTGCCCGCCGACTGGCAGCCGGCCCCGGGGCAGGGCCTGGGCGCCAACCAGGGGCCGGAATCCCTGGCCCTGCTGCGCCGCCCGGGGCGGACGGACGTGCTGCTGATGGCGGCGGAGTCTCCCCTCCGGCAGGACCCCCCCGCCCAGGTGCGGCTGCTGGGCTGGTCGCTGGAGCCCACCGGGCCGAAGCCCAGGGCCCTGGCCCGGCTGGCCATCCCCGCCGGCGAAGGCTGGGGTCTGACCGACCTGCTGGTGGTCGATGCCCCGGGGCCCTCACCGGCCCTGCTGGCCCTGCTGCGGCGCTTCCAGGCCCCCGCGCGATGGCAGGTGCTCCTGGCCCACTACCCGCTGCCGGGCGAAGGGGCCGATCCCGGGGCGGTGCTGGAGCCGCTCCAGCAGTGGGATCTGATCGCGGCCGGCCTCCCCCCCGACAACTGGGAGGCCATGACCCCGGGGCCCGACCGGGGCGATGGCCGTCCCACCCTCCTGCTGGCCGCGGACGACAACTTCAGCCCCCTGCAGGACAACCATCTGGCCCTGCTGGCACCACGCCGCAGCGCCCCCTGCCCCCCGAATCGATGAACCGACGCGACCTGCTCTCCCTGCTCGGGATCGGGGCCTGCTCCTTCGCCGGCGCCGTGCTGCCCACGGCAGCCTCCGGGAGGGCGGCAGCCCCGAAGGCCGGTGGCGCCCCTACGCCGAACCCCCCGTTCCCGACCGTTCCCACCCCCCTGCCGGTGCCCAGCGACAGGCTGGATGCAGAGGAGCAGCGCCGCCGTTACGCCCGCATCGAACTGGAGGACCGGCTGGTGCTGCCGGAGGGCTTCCGCGCCGATCTGATCGCGGTCTGGGGAGATCCGCTGGCCGACGGCCGCTTCGGCTTCAACAACGACCACCTCTCCTTCCTGCCCCTGGCGGCGAACCGGGCCCTGCTGACGGTGAACTTCGAGTACATCAGCGCCCGGACCTGGCGGCAGGGCTACGCCGAGGCGGTGGGCGGGGAGCTGCCCTTCGACGCCGTGAGCGACGCCCTGGCCGCCCGGGGCGGCCGGGTGGATGCCGCCAGCCTGGCGGCGGGCGACCCGCTGCTGGAGCCCATCCGCCAGCTGGCGGCTGCGGCCATGGCGGATCTTGGTGTGGGCGTGATCGAACTGGAGCGGGAGCCGGGCGGCCCCTGGCGGCGTGTACCGGGTCGCTTCGATCGCCGCATCACCGGCCTGAGCGGCTGGCGCGACCCCGACCGGCGGCTGCGCAGCTCGGGGCCGGCGGCGGCCGTGTTCCGCCGCCGCGAGCGGCTGGGCTACGACGACGGCCTCGGGGACGCCATCATCGGCAGCTTCGCCAACTGCGCCGGCGGCGAGACCCCCTGGGGCACGGTGCTGAGCGCCGAGGAGAACATGCAGAGCCAGGTGGCCGAGGCCGTCCATGCCGACGGCTCCTCGGTCTCCCCGGCCGCCCGCCCCTTCGCCTACGACGGCCAGCGCCTCGACGGGCTCGGCAACCCCTTCGGTCTGGCGGGGAACAAGTACGGCTGGATGGTGGAGCTCGACCCGCGCCGGCCCGATCGCCCCGCCGTGAAGCACAGCTGGCTAGGCCGCTTCCGCCATGAGGCGGTGGCCGTGAAGGCCGTTACCGGCCAGCCCCTGATCGTCTATTCCGGCTGCGACCGCCACGGCGGCCACCTCTACCGCTTTGTCAGCGACGCGCTGATCCGCGACCCGGCCGACCCGGCCAACTCGGAGCTGTTCAGCGCCGGCCGGCTCGAGGTGGCCCGCTTCGATCCGCCCGGCGCCAAGGGCGGCGAGGGCCGGGGGCGCTGGCTGCCCCTGGAGCCCAGCACCCCGGTGGCGCCGCTGGGGCCCGGCCACTTCGCCCGCCACGGCGTGGAGCAAGCGGTGCTGCTGCCCCACAGCGACCGCCGCAGGCCCGGCTCCGAAGCCTTCTCCAGCGACGCGGCCGTGGCGGCCTACCGGCGCCGGTACCGCACCCTGGCCGACCTCTACCCCGGGGAGGGGGAGGAGCGGATGGGGGCGATCCTGATCGATGCCCACCTGGCGGCCTGCGCCATCGGCGCCACCCCCGCGGCCCGGCCCGAGGACACGGTGATCGATCCGCTCAGCGGCGAGCTGCTGATCGCCTTCACCGCCGGTGGGGGCAGCGACGACGGCCGGGCCGACCCGGCCATCTTCCGGGGGCCCGATGGGCAGGCCAGCTGGCCCTACGGCTGGATCATGGGCCTGGCCGACGACGGTGCGGCCCGGGGCGGCTCCTTCCGCTGGCGGCTGGTGGCCACCGGCGGGGCCCCGTGGCAGGGGGGCATGGGCTTCGCCAATCCCGACAACCTCGCCATCGACCGGCAGGGGACCATCTGGATGGTGACCGACCGCTCGACGAAGTCGGCGGATCTCGATCTGTTCGGCAACAACAGCTGCTGGGTGCTGCCCAGCCGTGGCCCCCGGGCCGGTGAGGCCTTCTGCTTCGCCACCGGACCGATGGAATGCGAGTTCTGTGGCCCCTGTTTCGACGCCAGCGAATCCACCCTGTTCCTGGCCGTGCAGCACCCGGGCGAGGACCACGGGACCCGCGCCTCTGCGGCAGCCCGTGAAGCCCAGGCCCACCGGCTGGTGGATCGCTCCGGCCGGCCCTTCGAGCAGCTGCGCTGGGTGCCCCTGGGCTCCAACTGGCCCTCCGGCGTCCCCGGCCGGGCCCCCCGCCCCGGGGTGGTGGCGATCCGGCGCCTGGCGGGTGGGCCCCTGCTGGGGCCTCAGGCGGTGCCGGTGTCGAAGCATGGCTCGATCTGATCGAGGTCCCCGTCCACCTCCCTGCCGACCGTTGTGCTCAGCTGCGACGCCCTGTTCATCTCCGACCTGCACCTGGGCTCCAATCAGTGCGAGGCCGGCCATCTGGCGGCCTTCCTGGAGTGCATCCGCCCGAGAACGCTGTTTCTGGTCGGCGACATCATCGATCTGCAGGCGATCCGCTTCAACGCCCATGTCGATGCGTCCTTTCTCACCGATCGGATCGACGCCCTCCTTACCGGGGGCCGCGGAGATCCACCAGCCAGCGAGGCCCTGAAGAAGACAGGGCTGCTGCGGGCTTCCCATCGCCGGGTGATCGAGCAGTTCGAGGCCCTGCACCGGGCGGAGGTGGCGATCGTCTACATCCCCGGCAACCACGACGCCTACCTGCGCCGTCACGCCGGCCTGGAGCGGCCCGGCTTCGCCATCCGGCGCCAGACCGTCTACCGCACCCCGGCGGGGCAGCGGCTGCTGGTGCGCCACGGCGACGAGTACGACCGGCTGATCCGTTTCCACGCCGATGCCGCCGAAGGGCTGGCCCGCCTGCAGGAGCGCTACAGCGCCGGCATCAACGGCCTGCTGTCCCCCTTCACCCGGCCCGCCGCCGGAGCCCAGCCGGCCGGGTGGAACGCCGAGGCAATCCTGCAGAGCGCCGTGGATCTGCTGGCCAGCCACCGGGAATGGCCCATCCCGGTGAGCCGGGGCCTCAACTCCTCCGGTGGTTTCTCCCTGGCCTTCGTGCTCGAGAGTGCCCTCAAGAGCCGCACCGGCCACGACCGGCTGATCAAGCGCGGCATCGTCCGGCATCTGCAACGGGAGCGGCACGGTCCGGAGCCCCTCGACGGGCTGATCAACGGCCACACCCACATCCCCGAAGCCACGCCGCTGGCCCTGCAGGAACCCTCCGGTGACGACCGGGGCCCCTGCCACATCACCTACTACAACACCGGCAGCTGGGCCCGCAGCCAGCGCCGGCTGGGGCGCACGGCGCTGGTGGTGGCCCCCAGCGGCCATGTCGGCATGGTGCGCTTCGACCGGCGCCGGGGCATCGAGCCCTTCCAGCCACCCCGCTTCCCCTTCAACACCTATCCGATGCGGCCCTGCCCGGGCTGCGGCCTGGGGGTGGCGCACCTGGAGGCGACCGGTGCGTGAGGTCCCAGGGATTGGGGACCGTGCACCTAAAATCCTGGGTCGATTCGCACCGGCTGAATGAACCTGCAGGGCCTCAGAATCCTCCGACCCGCAGCCAGGGACACCAACGCGTGAGAGTCGCCATCCTGGCCAACCGAGCCAACAGCTTCTACCGGCCCATGGCGGAGGGACTGGAGCGCATGTTCAGGGAGATCGGCGTGGACAGCCGCCTCCTGTACGACGGTCTGGAATCCCTTCCACGCAAGCAGAGAGCAGAGGCGGGGAAAGGGGCGAACTGGAGAGGACGGCTGTTTCGATGGGCCCAGAGAAGCGCTGCGTGGCTGAGCTACCAACGGCTTCTGCGCAGCCTCAGAACCGTTGACATTGTCGTCATCGTGGGTCACATGCCGGGCGCCTATTTTGAACTCCTTTTTGATGACGATCGCCTGCGCCGTGATGTGCCTCACCTGCCGATCGTTCTCTATGACCTGGTCTATCTGGGCAGCCGAGCCGACTGGGTGAAGTGGATCCACGACGGTGTGGCAAGCAGACGCGTTCCCAGGGGCAGGCACTGGGGAACCAACCGCTATGACCACCATCTCTGCATCACGGAAGTGTCCGAGTTTCCTGTGTTGCCAGGCGCGCAAAGGTATTCGCCCGTAGGAATCAACATGATCGATCCTTCCCTGGCTCTTGAACCCAGGGAGATCTGTGCTCTGATTGATTTCGAGCGTCCCGAGCACCTGCCCGAGCGGGCCATCCAGATCCAGGCGTGCCTCGAGGCCGGCATCCCCTTCAAGGTGCTCCATGGCAGCTATTCCATGCAGGAAATCCGGACGATCTACAGGAGCTGCAGCCTCTATTTCGTCGCCCACTGCGAATCGTTCGGACTGCCGATCTGTGAGGTGCAGGCCTGTGGCGGCATCATTCTGACGCCCTATGCCCGCTGGTGCCACGCCCATTACCTGGAGACACCGGAGCCGGGCTGCAGCGGGCGATTGCCGCAGAACTTCATCGTCTACAACAACGACAGTCAGCGGCTGGTCCGCGAGCTGAACCGACTCAAGCGCGACTACAACGCCGAAACGGCCCTGGAGAATTTCAAGCGAGACCAGCCCCACTTCTACCGGGGGAATGCCACGGAACTGGCCCGCTTCATGGCCATGGTTGACGATGGGAGTATTCATTCCGCCTCCCATCGCGATCATCCGACGCTGGGGCAGCTCGCCGAAGCCGTAGAGGCCCTTGAGGCTGGGCCAGATGAACGAGGGGCGTCTTGAAGGAGGGGCGTGGCTCCGCAGGACGATGACGGTCTCCTCCCCAGTGGACCCAGGCCCAGATCGGACTGGCACGGCATCTCCAGCACCAGGAACTTGAACGGAGTCGGCTCTACAGAAGGATGCAGGATGTGGAGCGAAGCAAGATGCGGATGGAGCAGGACCTGACCGTTTCGCTGCGGCAGGGGTGCCGTCGTGAGCGGACCTAGGGTGGAGTCCGACGGAAGGTTGACCATGCCCCTCAGTCAGGTTCCAGCGGGCACCAGAGTTTCGATCGCCTCCCTGCCGAGCCATCCCGGCCTGCAGCGTCGGCTGCAGTCAATGGGTGTGCGGCCGGGGGTGGAAGTGGAGGTGCTGCGGCGCGGCAAACCCGGTGGCCTCCTGCATCTGTCCAGCGGGCTTCTGGAATTCATGCTCCGCCCCGAACATGCCGCCGAAATGGACGTCCATGTGATCGCTCCACACTGATCAGCGCCGAACCGTCAGCGCCGAACGGTCAGCGCAGGGACAGGATCAATCCCCCACCCTGATAGACGAGGAAGGCCAGCACCCACGCCAGCACGAGGGACCAACCCAGGGACAGCAGGGCGAAACGGCGACTCCGGGCTTCCTGGATCTGGGCCGCCACGGTGCCCAGGCAGGGGGTGTAGAGCAGCACGAAGGTCATGAAACTCAGGGACTGCAGCGGCGTGATGGCGTTCTGGATCGCACCGCCCAGGCCGGATTCGGTGGTCCCGTAGATCACGGCCATCGCTCCCAGCAGAATCTCCTTGGCAATGAAGCCAAAGAACAGGGAAACGGTGAGCTCCGGGTTCATGCCGATCGGCCCCAGCAGCGGCTGGAAGAGCGCTCCGATGCCTCCCGCAAGGGTGCGGCCCGATCCCTCCGCCGCTCCTGGTGGAAGGTTGGTGAGCAGCCAGATGGCAGCGGCACCCACGATGATGAACACGCGGGTGGTGACCAGAAAGTTCAGCATCGAGGTCCAGCCCCGGCGCAGGATGGTGGTGAGGCTGGGGGCCCGGTAGGGGGGCAGCTCCAGCACGAAGGCTTCCTCACTGGGAAAGGCCCGCCGGAACACCAGGCCCGTGATCACGGCGGCCAGGAAACTCATCCCATAGAACCCGAACAGCACCAGCCCAGGCGCCCACCAGGGCCGGGGGAAGAACACGCCGGCCATGAACAGGAACACGGTCAGCCTGGCCTGGCAGAGGGCGAAGGGGATGCACAGCATCGCCAGCAGTCTCATGCCCCGATCCCGGATCACCCGTGTTCCCATGATCGAGGGCACGTTGCAGCCGAACCCCATGACCTGCAGCACGAAGGCACGGCCATCGAGCCCCAGCCAGCGCATGAAGCCATCCATCAGAAAGGCGGCACGCGGCAGGTAGCCCGAGTCCTCGATGATGGCCATGAGCACGTAGAAGACGAAGATCAGGGGCAGGAAGGTGGCCACCGTGCTCACCCCCAGCCAGAGGCCGTCCAGCAGGAAGCGCCGCAACCAGTCAGGCGTGCCCAGCCCCTGCAGAACGGGCTCCAGCCCGCTGGCCTGGATCCAGTCGAGCCCCGTTCCCAGCAGCTCCTGCAGCGGAGCGGTGACCGCATAGAGCACCTCGAACACCGCCAGGACGAGGCCCAGGAACAGCACCAGGCCAACCAGGGGATGGAGCAGCACGCGATCCGCCAGACGGGTGCGGCGATTCAGCAACCGTTCCGGCAGCGTCACGTGACGGGCCACCAGATCCCGCAGTTGATCATCCACAGCCTGGAGCTCGCCCTGGCCGGCCGGCGGCGACCAGCCAGCCGCGCTGGAGCTCTCGCCCCACTGATGCAGCTGCTCGATGAGCGCGGCGATGCCCTGGTTGTGCTTTGCGCTCACGGGGAGCACGGGCAGGCCGAGGTCCTGCGACAACCCCCGGTGATCGATCCCGAGGCCGAAGCCGCGGGCCTCATCGCTCATGTTCAGCGCCGCCACGACCGGCAGTCCCAGCTGCTGGAGCTGCAGCAGCAGGCGCAGCTGGCTGGTGATCTGGCTGGCATTGAGCACCACCAGCACAAGATCCGGAGGCGTGTGGCGCAGAAAGCGCTGCACCACGGCCTCGTCTTCGCTGCTGCCGCTCAGATCGTGGATCCCCGGCAGATCCACCAGCTCGTAGGTGGTGCCGTTGCGGTCCGGCGGCATCGGTCCCCGCAGCAGCTCCACCGTCAGGCCGGGCCAGTTGGCAATCTGCGCATGGCCGCCCGTGAGGCGGTTGTAGAGCGTCGACTTGCCGGTGTTGGGCATGCCCAGCAGGGCGACCTGCCAGCCGGAGCCCCGTCGCCCGGCTCCCCCGGGACCATGGCAGGAGCCGCTGCCACCCCAGCGCCAGCCCGCCCGTCGCGGCGGTCGATCGTCCGGGCGATCGCCGCAGGAGGGACAGGACTCGGCCGTCCCAGGGGCAGCGCCCTCAGAAGCGGGCATGGGCACAACGGGCGGGCGGATTCAGCGGAATCGGGACAACACGGTCGCGGGATGCGGTCAGCAAGGCTCAGGCACCGTTGGCGCCGCTGAGGCCGCCCTTGACGTGGGCCAGGGCCGTCCCCTCGAGGAACTGCTGGTCCAGCAGCAGCAGGGCGGCACTGTTGTCACCGGCCAGCCGCAGGCGCTTGCGCACGAACCGGGCCTCGGCCTCCTCCTGGAGCTGCTCGGCCACGAACCAGTCGAGCATGGCCGTGGCACTGCGCTCGCCCACGTCCTCCGCCATGGCGTAGAGACGGTTGATGGAGGCGGTGACCCCCTTCTCCATGTCGTAGACCCGATCGAACAGCCCCTGCACCGACGGCCAGCTGCGTTCAGGCGCCTCGATGGTGGGCAGCTCCACCTGTTCGTCGCTGTCGACCAGGTAAGCAATCATGCGGGCCGCATGGTTGCGCTCCTCCTGGCTTTTCTCGAGCATGTAGGTGGAAAATCCGGCCAGATCCTTTTCCCGCAGCCAGATCGACATGGCCAGATAGGTGTGGCCGGCCTGAAACTCTGCGGCCAGGTGTTGGTTGATCGCGGAGGTGAGCTCTTTCACAGGCAGGGCAGGGATGTCCTTCCAACACCTAGCCAGGCCATGGCGGCGAAGCCGCCCCGATCTCACACTCTGATGTGACATTGGTCACCGTCTCCCTCCAGCGTCAGCAAAGGCACCGTCTGTTGTGTGCTTCGCCTACATCGACCCGCCAAAGATCGACAGATTGACGGCATCCATGGGCAGGCCAGCCATGACCAGTCTTCCCTCTTCCGAGGATGAAGCCCAGCTGCAACGCGTCCTCTCCCTCACCCACCAACGGGACTGGTGCATGGAGCGCCTGTCCCAGCTGTCTCTTGATGGCCGCATGGAGGAGGCCAGGGCGATCACGGCCGAGCACCTGGAGCTGCTGGTGACTCTGGATGCCCGCCGCAGTCTGTGGGTGCGCATCGAGAGGGACGGCGGCTGAGGGGTGCGGCGGCCGGATCGCCAACTGCAGGGCGATGTCCTGCATCGTTCCCGTGGAGCGGCAGCTCGCTCGGGGCACGACGCCGGCTCAACCGTGCTGCGGATCCGGAGCCTCCAGCAACCGCCGTCCCAGCAGGGCGCCGAACTCCTGGTGGAGGCCGAGCCGGCCGGGTAGGCGCATCACCCCATCGGCAGCCTCGGCCAGAAGCTCCATCTCC
The DNA here is from genome assembly GCF_024345635.1 of Cyanobium sp. Lug-B. Classification (NCBI taxonomy): domain Bacteria; kingdom Bacillati; phylum Cyanobacteriota; class Cyanophyceae; order Synechococcales; family Prochlorococcaceae; genus Cyanobium; species Cyanobium sp. Lug-B. The sequence continues at coordinate 17,457 of NZ_JAGQBM010000042.1, read as the reverse complement.
CTGGTGGAGCGGGGCGGGGCCGCCGTCGCCAGCACCACCTCAAACGGACAGTGCAGACCGCGGGCCTGCTCCAGCCACCAGCCGCTCTCGCCGGCGGCATCGAGCCCGCCGCTGACGAAGGCGGCACTGGCGAAGCGGGAGCCGGGTCGCCGGGCCAGCCGCTGCTGCTGCCGCAGGCGATCCGGCGTCAGCAGGCCCGGATCCAGCCACACGTGCCGTCGCAGCATCAGCCGGAGCATGGCCCGGCTGGTGTTCAGCCGGTAGAGCGCCGGGCCGATCAGCGGCAGGGCCACCAGCCGCCGCAGCCAGCCGAAACGCCCCGGCGACCAGCCCGTCATCGTCGGCAGGGGCCCCCGCCAGGTGGGCGCCACCGCGACGAAGCGGCTCCAGCGGTCGGACCACTTGCTCGCCAGGGCCAGGGCCAGGGGGGCGCTGTGCCCGGCGGCCACCACGGTGAGGGGACCATGCTGGCGGGCCTCCAGGTCGGTGAGGACCGCCTCCAGGCAGCCGACCAGCAGAGCGGCGTCGTAGGCGAGCGCCGGACGGTCACTGTCACCGAAGCCCGGCCAGTCGAAACTCACCAACTGGACCCGGTCCTGCACGGCCGTGACCAGCGGTTGCCACTCGCTGCGGCTCGACACGGTGCTCAGGGCCGGCAGCAGCAGCCAGAGGGGAGCACCCTTCGGCCCCCGGCGCTCGATCACGATCTGCAGCCGTCGGCCGCCCAGCTGGACCTCCAGCGTGTCGACCGCGCCGCCGAACACCGCCGTCATGCGAACCCCTTGCGGCCGGTGGGGCTCATGGTGCCACCACGCAGGCTTCCAGCTGGGCCCGCAGGCTGGTCGGGTCCAGATCGCGGCCGATCGCCACCACCCGGGTGTGGCGCGGAGCGTCGTCGGGCCAGTCGGAATCATCGATGGTGAAGCGCTTGCCGCAGAGGTGGAACAGGTGGCGGCGCTCGCTTTCGCGGAACCAGAGCACCCCCTTGGCCCGGAAGACGGTGGCCGGAAGCTGGTTGTCGAGAAAGTGCTGGAACCGGCGCAGATCGAACGGGGCCTCCACCGCCAGGGACGCCGAACGGAAGCCCTCCAGCTCGGGGGTATGGGCGTGATGGTGGGCGTGCTCGTGATCGTGGTGGTGGTGGTGGTCGTCCTCCGCGGCCTGCAGGGCCACCAGCCGATCGGTTTCGAACAGGCCCACGCTCAGCAGCATGGAAAGCGGCACGCCGGCGTGATCGGCGCGCAGCAGGCGGGCATCGGCCTTGATCGCCCGCAGGCTGGCCTCCACGGCAGCCAGCCGCGCCTCGTCCACCAGATCGCACTTGTTGAGCACCAGGATGTCGCCGTAGACCACCTGGGCCCGGGCGATCGGGCTCGTGAAGGCGGTGGCCTCGAAGTGTTCGGCATCGATCAGGGTGATGATCGAATCGAGCCGCAGCCGGTCGCGGAAGTCCCCGGCCAGAAAGGTCATGGCCACGGGCAGGGGATCGGCCAGGCCGGTGGTCTCCACCACGATGAAGTCGATCGGGTCGGGGCGTTCCAGCACCCGGAGGACCGCCTCCTTGAGCTCGCCGTTGATCGAGCAGCAGATGCAGCCGTTGCTGAGCTCCACCATGGCGTCGCTGGTGGCCACAACCAGCTCGTTGTCGATGCCGATCTCGCCGAACTCGTTCACCAGCACGGCCGTGCGCACGCCTTGCTGGCGGGAGAGGATCCGGTTGAGCAGGGTGGTCTTGCCGGCGCCGAGAAAGCCGGTGATCACGGTGACGGGGATCTGGACCATGGGGGTCGGGACGGGCAACCACACCGCCAAGGGAATGGCTGATAACGGTTCTCATTCTGGACCTTCACGCCCCGCCGCGGCTCCAGCCGATGCAGGGCCGCCATGAACCGGCCGGGACAGCCGCAGACGGACGCTCCGGCGACGTTTCACGGGACGTTTCAGCGGATGCTTCGTGGAGTGTTCAATCCTTGAACACCCGTTAACCTCCTCATAACACAAACGGTCAGAACGGGTTGCTATTCATAACTTGCCCCCAAATTGGCCATTCTGATGACCTTCGCGAAGAAGGCCCTGATCCTCTCCGCTGCCGGCGCCCTCACGGCTGGTGTGGCGGTTCCTGTGATCGCCCAGAGCAATTCGATCAACGGGGCCGGGGCCAGCTTTCCGGCTCCGGCCTATCAGCGCTGGGCCGTTGAATTCGCCAGGGAAACCAAACGGCAAGTGAACTACCAGTCGGTGGGATCCGGCGCCGGTGTGCGCCAGTTCCACGCCGGCAGTGTCGATTTCGGCGCCACCGATGAAGAACTGAGTGCCTCCAAAGGGGAGTTCACCAAGGGCGTGACCGCCCAGCGCGGCGCCCTGCAGATTCCAATGATGGGCGGCACCGTCACCCCGGCCTACAACAATCCCGGCTGCAAGAACCTCAAGCTCACCCAGCGCCAGCTCGCTGACATCTTCCTCGGCAAGATCCGCACCTGGGACCAGCTGAAGTGCGGCAGGGGACCGATCAACGTGGTCCACCGCTCTGACGGTTCCGGCACCACCTACGTGTTCACCAACTCCCTCTCCTGCTTCTCGCCCGAGTGGAAGTCGCGGGTGGGAGCCGCCAAGGCCGTCAAGTGGCCCGTGGGCGTCGGCGGCAAAGGCAACGAGGGCGTGGCCGGTCTGATCCAGAACACCCCCGGCTCCATCGGTTACCTCAACCAGGCCTTCGTGAAGGGACGGATCACCCCGGCGGCTCTTCAGAACCGGGCCGGCCGTTTCGTCCTGGCCAACGACGTCACCGGGGCCGCCGCCCTCAATGGCATCAAGCTGGATGCACGCCTCGGCGGTGAAGACTGCAACCCGGCTGGCGCCAACGCCTTCCCGATCGCCTCCTTCACCTGGGTGCTGGCCTATCAGCGCGGCAATGGCGACAAGGTGGGCACCATCCGGCAGTTCCTGAACTGGGGCCTCTCGCCCAAGGGCCAGGCCATCGCCAAGCAGCTGGACTACGTGCCCCTCACCGGTGCCGTCCTGGCCCGGGCCCGCGCCGAGGTGGCCAAGATCGGCCGTTGATCCTGGCGTCGCTTCACACCGCAGGTGTTGTTCAGGGGGCTTCGGCCCCCTTTTTTTTCTGGAGACCATCCTGACCTCAGCCCAGGTTGGAATGCGGCGACGGGGTGGTGGTGGACCCTATGGGGAAGACTCTGAGCTTCTGGATCCCAGCCAGCCCGTCGTCCTTCTCCTTCGGTGAACGGGCGGGTGAATGCATCCAGCAGGTGCATCCGACCATCCCATCAACCTCAGCTGAACCAGCTGACACGACAAGGAAGCAGGAAGAATCCGGGGAGTGATGGACTCCCCGGCATGGCCTTGGCCCGGGTTGAATCGGTACGACGGCGAGTGATCGTGGTGGATCAGTGTCTCACGTGTTACCCAACACCTGTCAGAATCACTCTGGAAAGGCGGGACACGATGGGTTCCCAGCAGGTGGCGGCCGGCTGACTATTCGGTGGCGTCTTCAACCTTCTTGGCAGCCTTGTTGGCTTCCTCTCTCACTTTGGCCTCCGCCTTCATGGCTTGGGCCTGCACCTGCTTGGCTTCTCCTTTGATTTGCTGGCCCTTGTCGCCGGTGAGGGAGCCGACGGCGGACTGGATTTTGCCCTCAGCATCTTTGGCTGCGGCATCAATTTTGTTGGACATGGTTCTCAGGGGTTTAGGGAGTGGGGCTGGGTTGTTCGTCGATGCCATTGCCGGTGGCTGAGCTGGCAAGGAGGCCATCAGCGTTGCCTTTGACTTGACGGCGATGCGTTGAGCCTGGATGTCAACGCTCACGGATCGTTTGCCGTGCAATGGCATGACTCCGTCCTACGCAGGAATCGGGGCGCCGGACGGCTGACACCGAAGCCGCCGGAGCTGCAGCCACGGCCAAGGAGGCAAACCCCTGCGCCCACGGCCCTTGCGGGGACGATTAAGATTTATGTGGATATGGCAAGCCAGATCTCAGTGCAGCAGATCTGCTGCTAATGGAACTTCTTCGGCATGGATTCGGGACGGCAGGGGCACCCTCCCTTGCCCATGCACAACAAACCATCGGCCCCCAGGACCTCCTGCCAGTGCCGCACGCCGCCATCGACACGGACAGGACCGAGGGGGCCACCCGCGTCTGGCCCCTGCCCCCTGGCCTGCTCGATCAGCCCTCCTTGGTCACCCCTTCGATCCGGTCCTCGATTTCCTGGTAGATCTCCTGGAGCTGGGCGATGTTCTCGTCGGAAGTTTCCCAGTAGCCGCGGCCATTCACCTCCAGCAGGGTGCCGACGATGCGGCGGAAGCTGTGGGGGTTGAGGTCCATCAGCCGCTTGCGCATCTCCGGGTCGTTGATGAAGGTGTCATTGGCCTCCTCATACACAAAATTGTCGACCGCACCGCTGGTGGCGCTCCAGCCCAGGGTGAAGTTGAGCCGCTTGGCCACCTCCCGCACCCCTTCGTAGCCGGAATCCAGCATGCCCTCGTACCACTTGGGATTGAGCAGCTTGGTGCGTGAATCAAGGCGGATGGTTTCGCTCAGGGAGCGCACCTGGGCATTGGCCGTGGTGGTATCGGCGATGTAGCTGGTGGGGGTCTTGCCGTCGTCCCGCAGTCCGGCGATCAGCTTGGTGGGATCGGAGTCGAAGTAGTGGCTGACGTCGGTGAGGGAGATCTCGGCCGAATCCAGGTTCTGGAAGGTGACGTCGGCGGTCTTCATCGCCGATTCGAACACCTCCCGGTTCTGGTTCATCTCGCCGGGGTTGTCGGCATTGAAGGCGAAGGTCTTGCGGGAGAGGTACATCTCCTGCAGTTCGCCCTCCTCCTCCCAGGTGCTGTTCTCCACCGCCAGGTTGACGTTCGAGGAGTAGCTGCCGCTGGCATTGGAGAACACCCGGGTGGCGGCCTCCCGCAGGGAGATGCCCTGGGCGGCGGCCTGCTCCTGGCTGTGCTTGCGCACGAAATTCATCTCCAGGGGCTCGTCGGCTTCGGCGGCCATCTTCACCCCCTGGTCGATCAGGGCCATCTGGTTGATGAACAGGTCGCGGAAGACCCCGGAGCAGTTCACCACCACGTCGATCCGGGGCCGGCCCAGCTCCTCGAGGGAGATGAGCTCCAGCTTGTTCACCCGGCCCAGGGAATCGGCCATGGGGCGCACACCGATGAACCAGAGGATCTGGGCCAGGGATTCGCCGTAGGTCTTGATGTTGTCGGTGCCCCAGAGCACGCAGGCGATCGTTTCCGGCCAGGCGCCCTGCTCGGCCCTCTGGCGTTCGATCAGCCGGTCGACGACCACCTTGGCGGCGGCGATGGCGGCCCGGGTGGGGATGGCCTGGGGATCGAGGGCGTGGATGTTCTTGCCGCTGGGCAGCACGCCGGGGTTGCGGATCGGGTCACCGCCGGGTCCCGGCAGGACGTACTCCCCATCGAGGGCCCGCAGCAGGCTTTCCATCTCCATGTCGGCGCAGATCTGCTCCAGGCAGAAACGCAGATAGGCGAAAGTGCGGTCGAGCTCGGGGACATCCACATCCGGGAAGCCGGCCTGGCGGCAGGCGCTCAGCCAGGGGGAGGGCAGCCGGTAGCCGAAGCGCTCCAGCAGTTCGAAGAACCAGCCGAAGTTGCGGCGCAGGGTGACACGGCCATCGGCGCCGGTGACCTCCTTGACCATGGCACCGACGGCGGCGCGGCAGGTTTCGGTGATCACCCGGTTGAGCTCCACATCCGCCAGGACCCCTTCATCGTTGCCCCGGTACACCTCGGCGATGGTGCGGCCGCGGCTCTCGGCCAGCAGCCCCGGCAGGGAACGCAGGCCGTCCTCCTCCCGCTCCAGGGCGGCGATGCTCACCAGGGTGGCGATCGCCTCTTCGGCGGTGGGGGGCTTGCCGATGGTGTGGAGGCCGCAGGGCAGCAGCCGGCTTTCGATCTCCATCAGCTGGCGGTACACCGCCCCGACCACGCCATCACGGGCGTCGCGATCCAGCTCCGCGGCGTCGGCCTCGGGCAGGACCACGTCCTTGTCGAGGTTGCACTGGCGGGCCGTCTCGATGATGGCGTTGACGATCTGCACACCCCGGGAGCTCTCCCGCAGCTGCTGGTAGGAGCCCACCAGCTCGCCCAGCTCCTTGAGCCCCTTGTAGAGGCCGGCGTTCTCCGCCGGCGGGGTGAGGTAGCTGATCGTGGAGGCGTAGCCCCGCCGCTTGGCAATGGTGGCTTCCGAGGGGTTGTTGGCGGCGTAGTAGTAGAGGTTGGGCAGGGCGCCGATCAGGGAATCGGGGTAGCAGGTTTCGCTCATGCCCATCTGCTTGCCCGGCATGAACTCCAGGGAGCCATGGGTGCCGAAGTGCAGCACGGCGTCGGCGCCCCACACCTTCTCCAAATAGGTGTAATAGGCGGCAAAGCCGTGGTGGGGGCTGGCGCTGCGGGAATAGAGCAGGCGCATCGGATCGCCCTCGTAACCGAAGGTGGGCTGCACCCCCACGAACACGTTGCCGAAATGGCGGCCGTAGATGAGCAGGTTGGTGCCGTCGGAATTGAGGTTGCCGGGGGGCTTGCCCCAGTTCTCTTCGAGACGCTCGGAATAGGGGGTGAGCCGCTCGTACTCCTCGACGCTCATGCGATGGGCGATCGCCAGCTCGGGGGCTCCTTCGAGGGCCTCCGGATCGCTGAGCACCGCCTCCATCAGCTCCTTGGGGGTGCGGGGCATCGCGTCCACCGTGTAGCCCTTCGCCTTCATCTCCTCCAGCACCCGGAAGATCGAGCCGAAGACATCGAGGTAGGCGGCGGTGCCGACGTTGCCCTTGTCGGGGGGGAAGCTGAACACGGTGATCGCCAGCTTCTTCTCGGCGCGGGGCTTGATCCGCAGCGAGGCCCAACGGATGGCCCGCTCGGCGATCGCATCCACCCGGTCCTGCAGGGTGTGGGCCTTGCCGGTGGCGTCATCGCGCCCCGACAGCACGATCGGTTCGATGGCGCCGTCGAGCTCGGGGATGGCGATCTGCAGGGCCACCTGGACCGGGTGCAGCCCCAGGTCGCTTTCCTCCCATTCCTGGGTGGTCTGGAACACCAGGGGCAGGGCCACCATGTAGGGCCGGTTGAGCCGCTTGAGGGTCTCGATGGCCTTGGGATGGTCCTGGCGGGCCGGACCGCCCACCAGGGCGAAGCCGGTGAGGCTCACCACCCCGTCCACCAGGGGCTGGTCCGGGTTGAGGGGGTCGTAGAAGAAGGAGGAGACCGGCCGGGAGAAGTCGAGGCCGCCGCAGAACACGGGGATCACCGTGGCACCGCGGTATTCCAGTTCCTGGATCACGGCCACGTAGTGGGCCTCATCGCCGGTGACGATGTGGCTGCGCTGCAGCACCAGGCCGATCACCGGTCCTCGGCGCGCCTTCTCGCTCAGATCACTGCGGCTGGCGCTCCAGTTGAGGTACTCCTTGAGGTCCTCGAACATCCCCGGGGCCAGCGGGTGCCAGATGCCCAGGTCCGGGAAGACCACCGGGTCGGCCACCGTCAGCTGGGGCCGGCCCAGCTCCGCTTTGCCGAACACGTAGCGGTCGGCCAGCATCAGCAGGAAGTTGCGCAGGTTGTCCGGCGTTCCCCCCAGCCAGTACTGGAAGCTGAGCATGAAGGAGCGGGCGTCCTGGGCCTTCTCCACCGGCAGGTACTTGAGCACCGTCGGCAGGGTGTTCAGCAGCTTGAGCATGGCGTCCTGGAAGCCCGCCCCATTGGCCTCCTTGCGCTTGCGCATGAACTGGGCGATGGCGCTCTTGCTCTGGCCCAGCTGGGCCATCGAGAAGGTGCCCAGCTTGTTGAGCCGCATCACCTCCGGCATCGACGGGAACACCACCACCGCCTTGAGCCGGTCGCGGTGGGGGGCCACGGCGTCCACCACCTTCTGGGCCAGGTCCTCGATGAAGATCAACGAGGCGATGAACACATCGGCCGCCGCCACGTCGGCGCAGAAGTCGGCGTAGTTGGCCGGGTCCCGCAGCTCCTCGATCAGATAGCCGCTCAGTTCCACCGCCAGGGGACCGTTCTGGTCGTTGAGGCCGGTGGCGGCGGTGGTGAGGGCGTTCTGGTACTGGGGTTCGAGCACCACGTAGACGGCCTTCATCACCACCCGGTCGTTGGCGCCATCGGTGGGGGCAGGGCTGACCCGGCGGCTGGCGGAACGGACCTGCGTGAACATGCGGCGGATGCGTTGAGCAATGTGAAGCAGCCTACGGAGCTCCCGCCGGGGACGCGATCGGTTGCAGCGCAGCGTTACAGGCTGCAGCCCTGGCGGCGGGCCGGGCCACATAGGCTCGCCTGGAGTGGTAACTGCCCGATGAGCGCGATCTCCCCGTCCCCAGCAGAGCCGGCACCGATCCCGGTGGTGGTGGCCGGGGCCCTGGGCCGCATGGGCGCCGAGGTGATCAAGGCGGTGCTGGCGGCCCCCGACTGCACCCTGGTGGGGGCGATCGACACCACCCCGGGCCGGGAAGGGGAGGACGTCGGGCTGGCCCTGGGGCTGGGGGAACTGGAGGTGGCGATCAGCGCCGACTTCGAGGGCAGCCTCTGCCAGGCGGGCCAGGCGGTGCGGCAGTCCGGCCCGGGCGGCGGCGCGGTGCTGGTCGACTTCACCCACCCCAGCGTCGTCTACGAGCACTGCCGCGGCGCCTTCGCCTACGGCGTCCATCCGGTGATCGGCACCACCGGCCTGCGCCCCGACCAGCTGGCGGATCTGGCCGCGTTCGCCGAGAAGGCCTCCATGGGCGGGGCGGTGGTGCCCAACTTCTGCGTGGGCATGGTGCTGCTGCAGCAGGCGGCGGCGGCGGCGGCCCGCTTCTACGACTACGCCGAGCTCACCGAGCTGCACCACAACCGCAAGGCCGATGCCCCCAGCGGCACCTGCCTCAAGACCGCCGAGCTGATGGAGGAGCTGGGCAAGACCTTCAACCCCCTGCAGGTGGAGGAGCACGAGAGCCTGGCGGGCTGCCGGGGGGGCCTGCGGGAGAGCGGCCTGCGGCTCCACTCGGTGCGACTGCCCGGGCTGGTGGCCCACCAGGAGGTGATGTTCGGATCGCCCGGCGAGACCTACACCCTGCGCCACGACACGATCGATCGCAGTGCCTACATGCCCGGGGTGTTGCTCACGGTGCGCAAGGTGCGCCGCCTGGGCGGCCTGGTCTACGGCCTCGAGAGGCTGCTGTGAGCCACCGCCCCGTGGACCGATGCTGATCCCCCTCAAACCCGGCGAACTGCTGCGCCTGATTCCGGCGGTGGCCACCGGACCCCAGTTCACCGCCTGCAGCGGCGACCCGCGCAAGCTGCTGCAGCGGGTGCTGATCTCGGTGATCGGCGGGGTGATCGCCCTGCTGATCAGCCAGACCCTGCTGTTCCGCAGCCAGGCCGGCCCGGTGTTCCTGGTGGTGGGCTTCGTCTTCCTTCTCTATGTGCTGTGGGGGCCGATCCTGGAGGCGGGACGCCGCAACGCCGTGCTGCGGCGCTACCCGGCGGCCGCCATCTTTGAGGGGGTGGTGGCCGACCAGTTCCGGCGGGAGGTGGTGGAGAACCGGCGGGAGCAGGCCAACCGCCAGGGGCGCCTGGAGCTGGTGGAGAACCGCCGCACCTGGCTCTGCCTGGAACTGGAGGACGAGGACGGCTACCTGGGCCAGATCCGCTTCCCCCTGGAGAAGAAGCATGAGCAGATCCGGCGCGGCATGGTGATCCGCTGCCTGGTGCTGAGTGAGCGCAAGGACTTCTCCCGCATCGGCGCCCTCTCCGATGGCTGGCTGCCCCAGGTCAAGCAGTGGGTGGGCGAGTACCCCTATCTGCTGCGGCCGGCCTTCGAGGAGCTCTGCCTGCGGCGGCTCGGGTGAGGACGCTGGACGCATTCGAAACAATGCGTTACAATTCTCGCAACACTTCTCAAGGAGTTCTCCCATGACCGCCGCAGCCCCCACCGCCCTCGATCGCTCCGCCATCCGCGGCGCCACCGTCACCACCGAAGACGGCGGCCGCCTCAACGCCTTCGCCACCGAACCCCGCATGGAAGTGGTGAGCGCCGAGAGCGGCTGGGGCTTCCACGAGCGCGCCGAGAAGCTCAACGGCCGCATGGCCATGCTCGGCTTCATCGCCCTGCTCGCCACCGAGTTCGCCCTGGGCGGCGAGGCCTTCACCCGCGGCCTGCTCGGCATCGGTTGATCGCGGCTCCCCCTCGGGGGACAGCCTTTCTCCGGTCCGCCGTTCACGGTGGACCCCTTCGCCGCAGCAGACTTTCTGTTGCGGCTTTTCTGTGGCCATGCCCGCTTTGCTCCACGCCCGGATCCGGGGCGCCGGCCCCACCGGCGCCCTGGCGGCCCTGGCCCTGGCCCAGGCCGGCTGGCGGGTGAGCCTGCACGATCCCCTGGCCCCGGAGGCGCTGCAGGCCCGGGAGCGGGCCTACGCCTTCACCCACTCCAGCCGGGAGCTGCTGCAGCGCCTAGGGCTCTGGGGTGACCTGCGGCCCACCCTGGTCCCCTTCCGCCGCCTGCACCTGCGCGATGTGGCGGCGGGGCGTGATGTGCGCTTCGAGCCGGTCGACCTGGGCCAGGCCGACGCGGTGGGCTGGATCGGATCGCACCGGCCCCTGATGGCCCTGCTGCTGCGGCGCCTCGGCCAGCACCCCGCCGTCCGTCTGGAACTCGGCAGCGAGGTGCCCTCCGCCGCGACGAACGACCCGGACGGTGCCGACCTGCTGGTGGCCGCCGATGGCCCCGACTCGCCCAGCCGCCAGGCCCTGGGCATCGGCCAGTGGAGCCGTCCCTACCGCCAGGCCTGCCTGACGGTGCAGGTGGAGATGCGCGGCTGTGCCGACGACGAAGCCTGGGAACTGCTGCGTCCGGAAGGCCCCTTCGCCGTGCTCCCCCTCGGCGGGCGACGCTTCCAGCTGGTCTGGAGCGCGCCGGCGGCCCGCTGCCGCCAGCTGGAGGCCCTCGACGCCCCGGCCTTCCTCGACCGGCTGGCGGGGGCCCTGCCGGACCGGCTCCAGCCCGATGCCCTGCTGACGCCGCCCCGGGCCTTCCCGGTGGCCCTGCAGCTGGCCAGGCGTCTGCATCGGGGCCGCACGGTGCTGGTGGGGGAGAGCGCCCACCGCTGCCACCCGGTGGGCGGCCAGGGGTTGAACCTCTGCTGGCGGGATGTGGCGGTGCTGCAGCGGCTGGCGGAACGGGCGGCTCGGGGCACGCTGTCACCCCGCCGCATCGGAGCGGCCTACGGGCGCCGCCGCTGGCCCGATCTGCTGCTCACCCTGCTGGCCACCGACCTGCTGGTGCGGATCTTCTCCAACCGCCACCGCTGGCTGCTGCCCCTGCGCCAGCTGGCCCTGGCCTGCCTGGCCCGCGTCGACAGCACCCGGGCCCTGGCCCTTCTGGCCATGACCCAGGGACCTTGTCGGCTGCGCCGGCCGCTTGCAGCATGGGGGGATGGTGATCAGCAGCTCTCCCCAGCCCCTGCCCTCTCCGGCCATGGTGCGCTTCCTGCGCCATCAGCTCGGCCTGAGTGAGAACGCGCTCCAGCTGGGCATCCGCCAGTCCCAGCTGGAACAGGCGCCGCTGCCGGCCGTGCTCTGGCGGTTCGGCCTGATCAGCCTCGAGCAGTTCGACAGTGTCCTGGCCTGGCAGGACCAGCAGGGCTGAGGCTCAGCTGTAGATGATCAGGGACTCGATCGGATGCTCCTGGGGCAGCCGGCTGCGGCCGTCGAGGGCGGCCAGTTCCGCCAGGAAGCCGAAGCCGCAGAGTTGCCCCCCCGCGGCCTGCACCAGCTCGCTGCAGGCCGCGGCGGTGCCGCCGGTGGCGAGCAGGTCGTCGACGATCAGCACCCGTTGGCCGCCCTCGAGGGCATCGCTGTGGATCTCCAGGCGGTCGGTGCCGTATTCGAGGCTGTAATCCACGCCGATCACCGCGCCGGGAAGCTTGCCCGGCTTGCGCACCGGGACGAAGCCCACACCCGTGATCGTGGCCAGGGCCGTGCCGACGATGAAGCCGCGGGATTCGATACCCACGATCAGGTCCGGCTGCACGCGCTCACAGAGCAGCCCCAGCAGGCGGATGGCTTCGCCCCAGCCCTCGGGATCCCGCATCAGGGGCGTGAGATCGCGGAAGAGGATGCCCGGCTTCGGAAAATCGGGAATGTCCCGGACCCAGGTGCGCAGATCGATCGAAGAAGGGCTGCTGGCCATCGTGCTGCAGGGTCGTGCTGGTGAAGGGACCGGTACCGGCGACGTGACGGATGGACGGCGCCGCTGGCATCATCGCAGTCATGGCCAAGGACACTTCGGAAGCGGCGATTCAGGACCGCTCCTCCCGCCCCCTGCCCCGCCGGGGTCTGGAGCGTCTCGATCTGATGCTGCTCTGCATGGAGGCGCTCGACCTCAACGGCGGCGAAGCGATGGTGTGGATGAGTGAGCAGCTGGGCTATGCCGGCCTCTTCCCCAACCGGGTGGAGCTGTGGAAGCGGCGTTGCCACAACCCCCTGCGGCGCTCCTGCCGCCGCGGTGAGGTGCCCGTCGCCGAGACCGATGCCCTGATCCGCATCCTCTGCGTCATGGCCGACCGCCTCTATCCGATGCTGCGTTCCCTGCTCTCCAGCAGCGAACCGGAGACGGTGGCGCAGGAACGCTGGGCCCTGTTCCAGGGGCGGCTGGGGGAACTGGTGCAGGAGCGCATGAACCCCCGCCGCAGCGGCGTCCAGAAACTGCTCGATCCCGACGACGGAGCCGCCCAGCGGCTCCAGCTGGTCCAGGGCCTGAGCCTCTGCGCCGGCCAGGGGGGCTTCGAGCGCATCAAGGCGAGCCTGATGGACGCGGTGGCGTGACGGCGGCCGCAGCAGACCCCCCATGGTTCAGAGTTCCGTGATGAAGCAGAGCCTCGTCTTCGATCAGCTCAGCTGCCGGCTTCAGGTGGAAGGTCTCCCCGACGTCTCCATCGGCCAGAGCGGCGCGGCCCTGGGCATCATCACCGGCTGGACCCTGCAGTGGCTGGGCCGGCCCCAGCTGGAGGGGCGCCGTGAGCACCTCCAGGCCCTCATGCAGGTGGTGCTGCCCTACGCCCGCCACCTGATCAGCGGCGTGCGCCGCGAGTTCAGCGTGGCCGGGGAACCGGTCGACATCGGCCCCCACCCCGACGGCGGCCACCGGCTCCTGCTGCGCAGCAGCCAGCCCGACACCCCTCCCCTGGAGGTGCGCCTCGACGATGCGGAACTGGCGGATCTGGTGCGGGTGCTGGATCTGCTGCGGCTCGATCCCCGGGTGCAGCTGCCCCTGGCGATTCCCGATCCGGAGCCCCTCGGGCCCAGGGAACTGATGGAGCGGATTCCCCTGCACCGTCGCCTCTCGGCGCCCGTGGGCGGCGCCGCAGCCCTGGCCGTCTCGGCGGCGCTGGTGCTGCTCCTGCCTCCGCCCGCCGTGCCTCCCGCGCCGACGCCGGCAGCGCCGGCGGCCCAGCAGGCCCCGGCCACCCCGCGGCCCTGAGCCACCACCGGGCGGCGAGCGGTTGACGTCGGCCCGGCACTGGTCACACTGGGGGCGACCATCCAGCGCCTCCACGGCCATGCGACGGCCTCAACGATGGGGATGAAACCTTGGGCATGACCTGGTCGGAACTGCGCCGCCGGGTGGCACGGCTCGGGGCTGCCCTGGATGTGGTGGTCCGCAGCGATCCGGAGGTCTGCGGCCTGAGCGGTTCCCATTTCCACCTGACGCTCCACCACGGCGGCCAGGGGGACTGCACGGTCAACGACCTGTCCCTGATCGATTGTCCGAACGAGCTGGTGCTGATGGAGTTCGAGCGGTGGATGCGGGGTGCCGGCTATCCGCTGGAGCCCTGACGACCCCGCCATGCCCCACACCCCCTATCCGCTCCATCTGCCGACGCCGAGGGGACCGACACCGGGGAAGGGCCTGGAACTGCGTCGCCGCCGGCGCCGTCCCTCCTCCCGCTGGCGGCAGGTGCTGGCGGGCCTGCTGCTGATCGGCGCGGGAAGCCTGATCCTGGCCGGGCTGATGCAGCTGCCGGAACGGCTGGATGCGCTGCTGCTGGTCAGCAATGCCATCGCCAACCTGATCGGCGGGCTCAGCCGGCTGAGCATGGGCATCCTGCAGCTGGGCAGCGTCATCGTGGTGGCCCTGCTGGCCCTGATGGCCCTGCTGCTGCTGGTGGGCGGCGGCGTCCGTCTGGTGCGGGGACTCACCGCCCGGCCGCGCCGTCCCTCCTGAGGCGGGGGCACCACGACCGGAAGGGGCCGCGGGGTTCCTTCAGTGGTGCAGCTGCTGGAACCAGAAACCGACCAGCTGCCAGGACGACAGCAGGAAGATCGCCAGGATCAGCCAGTTGACCCAGGCGGGCCGTTCGCGGTTCTCGAACATGGCGGCGGGGGAGTCGCGTCCTTCGCCCTGATCCTGCCAGTGCGCCCGGTCGGAGCAGGGCCGCGGGACGGCTGGTGGCACAGAACGGCTGTCAGCGTTCCGCCCCCATGCCGAGCGACCACGACTCCGGCCCCGCCTCCGGCGCCCTGCTCTCCTGCCTGGGGTTTCCCGGCTGGGGGGGATTGCACCTGGTCGTCCCCAGCCGGGGGCAGCCTTTCGCCCTGGCCCGGCGCCTCCGGCTCTGCCAGCGGAGCGAGGGGGCCGACGGGGGCCAGCTGCTGCCGGCCCTGCTGCGCCTCCACCGCGACCTGGAGCCCCTCAACCCGGCCCAATGGCCCTGGGCCGGGGAAAGCGCCACGGCCTGGCCGCGGACCTGGGGGCATCGCTACCTGCTCATCTGCCGCTGGGGAGCGGCCACACCGCTGCGCATCGCCGCCTGGCAGCGACAGGGGGACGCGGGGGGCTGGACACGGCTGTGTCCGCCCATCCCCCTGTCCTGCTTCGGCGAGCGCTTTCCCGCTCCGCCAGCCGACGGGCCGGGCAGGGCGCCCGGGGGGACGGATCAGGAGACGACCAGGGCCACACCCAGACCCACCACCATCAGGGCGATGGCCCCCACGGCCCAGTAGGCATGGCTCTGGGCATCCGCCCTGGTCTCGCCGATCACCATCGTGCCTTCGTCGGCGTAGAGGTTGTCGTGGTTCTCGAGGTCGTGGGTGTGCATGGGGCCTCCAGCAAGCTCGTCGGACCCGTCCACCGTAGGAACGCTGGACGGGCCGGTCCGCCGGCGCGACGAACCGACACTCCCGCCCCCACCACCCGCCATGGCCCCGGCCATGGACGGCTCCCTGGCAGGGCCCAATAATGCGCGTGTCTGCAGAGTCCCGTGCCGCCCTGGCTGCTGATCCTGATCGCCGTTCTGGTGATCACCCTGGTCGTCAATCCCACGGAGCGGGATTTCGTCTGGTATCGCAGCCTCCGGCGACCGGAGTGGATCGGCCGGCAACCCTGGGTCGCGCTTGTCTGGCCGCTGATCACGGTCTGCTTCTACGGCTCGGCGGTCGCCTTCTGGCAGTCGACCGTCTCCTGGGGCTGGATGGGGGCCTACGCGGTCCTGCTGGTGCTGCTGCGCAGTCCCCACTGGCTGATCTGCCGCCTGCACAGGCTGACCGCCGGCCTTCCCTTCTGGCTGCTGAGCTGGACGCTCACGCTGGTGCTGGCCCTGATCGTGCGGCCCGCCTCACCCCTGGCCTCGGGGTTGCTGCTGCCGGCCCTGCTGTGGACGCCGGTGGAGGCCTCCATTGCCCTGCGGATGGTTGGATTGAACCGCAAGGAGCACCGGAGCGGCCGTGGACCCGATGATCGCCGCCCTGCTCGATCCCGGCGCCTATGACCACCCGGTCGAGCGGGTCGAGTGCCTGGAGACCCACATCTCCTGGGTCCTGCTGACGGGAACCATCGCCTACAAGATCAAGAAGCCGGTGAACCTGGGCTTCGTCGATTTCTCGACCCCGGAGCGGCGCCGCTGGTTCTGCCAGGAGGAGCTGCGGCTCAACCGCCGGCTGGCTCCGGACCTCTACCTCGGCCTCAGCCCGATCCATGGCCCGCCCGAGCGGGCCCGCCTGCACGGCAGCGGGCCGACCCTGGAGCTGGCCATCCGCATGCGCCAGTTCCCCCAGAGCGCCCTGCTGGGGGCCGTTCTGGAGCACCAGGGTCTGGGCGCCGACCAGCTGGAGCGGCTGGCGGATGACCTGGCGGCCTTCCACGCCGCCGCCGCGGTGGCCCGCCCCGACGATCCCTACGGCGCACCGGAGCTGGTGAAGGCGCCTGCCGTGGCCAATCTCGAGGTGCTGGCGGCCAGCGGGGCTGCGGTCGCGGCGGAGGTGGCCGCCCTGCGGCAGTGGACGGAGGAGAGCTACGAAGCGCTGCGGCCCACCTTCGTCCTGCGCCGCAGCCAGGGGCGCATCCGCGAGTGCCATGGGGATCTGCACCTCGGCAACCTGCTGCTGGAGGGGGGGCAGATCCGGGTCTTCGACTGCCTGGAATTCAGCCCCGAGCTGCGCTGGATCGACGTGTTCAGCGACCTGGCCTTCCTGGTGATGGACCTGGAGCACCACGACCGACCCGACCTGGGGGCGGTGCTGCTCAACCGCTGGCTGGGCCGCTGCGGCGACTGGGGCGGCCTGCTCACCTGGCGCTGGTACCGGGTCTACCGCTCCCTGGTGCGGGCCAAGGTCTGCGC
This sequence comes from Cyanobium sp. Lug-B, assembly GCF_024345635.1. Classification (NCBI taxonomy): domain Bacteria; kingdom Bacillati; phylum Cyanobacteriota; class Cyanophyceae; order Synechococcales; family Prochlorococcaceae; genus Cyanobium; species Cyanobium sp. Lug-B. The sequence continues at coordinate 825 of NZ_JAGQBM010000042.1, read as the reverse complement.
CCTGCGCCTGCGCCAGCCCGACCTCGACCCCGGCACGGCGCAGGGACTGAAGCGGGACCTGGAGCGCTACCTGCTCGGCGCCCGGGACACCACCGGGATCCCGGCCCCGGCCCTGGTGATCACCCATGGGGTCTCCGGCAGCGGCAAGAGCCACCGGGCCCGCCAGCTTTGCCGGCGACAGGGCTGGATCCAGCTCAGCTCCGACGTGGAGCGCAAGCGCCTCTTCGGCGCCTGGGGCCAGGGGGAGTCGCCCCCCCTGCACGGGGATCCCTACCGCAGCGAGGTGAGCGACGGGCTCTATGGGCAGCACCTGCCGGAGCAGGCGGACCGCATCCTCACCGCCGGGTACGCGGTGGTGGTGGATGCCACGTTCCTGGGCCGTGACCAGCGCCGGCGGATGGAAGATCTGGCCCGACGCTGCGGCGTGCCGTTCCTGATCCTGGATTGCCGCTGCACCCCGGAGCAGGCCAGGCGGCGCATCGAGGAGCGCCGGCAGCGGGGGAGTGATCCCTCCGACGCGGACGCGGCCGTGCTGGAGGCCCAGCTCCGCAGCCGGGAGCCCCTGGAGGAGGGGGAACGCCGGCACGCCCTGGAGGTGGGGGCGGAGCTGACGGCCGGGGATCTGGTTGCCCGGGTGGAGGAGCGGCTGGGGGCCTAGAACCACTCGGCCACGGAGGCCTCGCGGGTGTTGACGTTGGCTTCCGGCGTGGAACGGCGGAACTCCATGGTGATGCTGCGCTTCTGCTCGCCATCGGCCGCCAGGGCCTCGATCGGGTAGAGCTGCTGGCCGTCGCGGAAGGGCACCTGCACCCGGAAGGTGCCGTC